>CAYJAM010000275.1:0-4240 GCA_964367725.1 uncultured Sphingobacterium sp.
GGTATGCCAATACCATTGCCTGATCATACAAAAAACCCGGTTCCCTTTTCGGGGTCCAGCTAATTCTTAAGGTGTTAGGTTCCTGCACACTGCATTGTATATTTTCGGGAAGGGGTAAATTTCCTGAACTGATCTTTACAAGCGCCGGATCAATCCGGATTTCCCCATCAGTTACCTGAATGCAATTCTTCAAAAGCCATGATTTGGCTGCAGCAAAACCCTGAAATCGTTCATTATAACCCTTGAATCCTACCTTTACGAAATCCTTGATAGGCAGGAGCCAGGCATGTGCAGCTGCAAATTTTTTGCGGTTAAGGATCTCTCCTTCCTTGGGTTTTTTGGTCCTTTTTTTATAAAGTCCCTTCATATACCCTACTCCATTTACGGTATAACCAATCACGGATCCTGCCTTTCCTATGAAGGGTCCGTTGATGCCATTGATCAATCTTGCCATAAGGCTATAGTTTATGTCATTATTGAATATAGGAAAAATCCCTAAAAAATTCAATTTAAACATTTAATATACACTAAGTAAACACTTGGTAAACCCTGATACACTAGTGTTTACTTAGGGTTTCGTATGCGTTTAGTATGCGTTTACTATGGGTTTTTCTAATATCCTTTAACCATGTTTCTTTACCAGTTTTATACACTATCTGTTTAACTGATGGATCGGTTAATAATTCAAAACAAAAGTTCCTTGTGTAAAAAAAATACATGCATTAGCCTAAAATTCAAGAAATATTTTTGGAGATAGAATTCTTCTTGTATTTTCACCAACAGGAATGTTTACAAAAAGCAAGATTTTAAAGGTCTATAGTCATTTTCATTTGTCCCTGGGTACAAATTTGAAGTACGGCATAATTGCTTTTCTTGCTCTTTTTTGCCTTTTTGGACAGACTTCTCTGAACAGGGCCAATGATAACAGGTTCCTGCATATCGCATCGGTTCATCAGACCGATTTTTCATCCAATACCATCCATACCCCATCCCATATGCCTTTTGAAGCGGCACACAAGGACTGGCTGAATGAGGATAAGGAAGAAGATGAAAATAAACTCTACTGGACCTGTTCATTTGAACCGGCTTACAGCAAGTCATTCAGATCAGATTCGTTTCTATCGGTTTTAAATTTAAACCATAAACAGGCTAAAGTCCCTCTTTTTATACTTTACCACGCCTGGCGCACCTTTCTCTCCTAATTAAATAATTTCTCAAATTTCTTCTGTACGGTTTATCCCATGCAGAAACCTTGTCTATTCCACCGGTCCGCTGGCTGGATCTTCTTGTTATTTAACCTAAATCAAAATTATTATGAAGAGGATATTCATTCTCAATTGTTTGTTATCACTATTAATTTATTCAAGCTGCACTACCCAGGAGCATAAAAAGGAAATGGAAACTAAGTTTCTGGTGACCAGCCCTGTTCAACGGGATACTTTCATTTATAAAGAGTATGTAAGTCAGATCCACTCCATTAATCATATTGATATCAGATCTCAGGAACGTGGCTTCCTGCAGACCATTTATGTAGACGAGGGCCAATTTTTAAAGAAAGGGCAACTGATGTTCAAGATCATGCCGATTATTTACCAGGCAGAAGTTGCGAAAGCAAAAGCAGAAATGAATTTTGCTGAGATCGAATACAAAAATACTAAAAGCCTCGCCGACAACAATGTGGTATCGCCCAATGAACTGGCACTTGCAAAAGCCACACTAGACAAAGCAAAGGCTGAGCTGGCTCTGGCAGAAGCTCATTTAGGCTTCACTGAGATACGTGCCCCTTTCGATGGCATCATGGACCGCTTTCAAACACGTATTGGAAGTCTTATTGAAGAGGGTGAATTGCTTACTACCCTTTCTGATAATAGCCGGATGTGGGTTTATTTCAACGTTCCGGAAGCTGAATATCTTGATTATGTTAAAAAAGCAAAATCTGAAAGTGCACAAAAAGTACTCCTCAAAATGGCTAATAATGAACAGTTTGATGTTCCGGGTGTAGTTGAGACCATTGAAGCCGATTTCAATAATGAAACTGGAAATATTGCTTTCAGGGCAACATTCCCTAATCCAAAGGGCATACTCCGTCATGGCGGAACCGGAAATATACTCATGCCAATTAATCTCAAAAACGCAATCATCATTCCACAAAGGGCAACTTTCGATGTACTTGATAAAAAGTACGTCTACGTCGTCGACAATAATAAGGTGCTGAAGGCAAAACAAATCATCATTGCCCAGGAATTGCCTCACCTCTACGTCGTTGCTTCCGGTCTTAATGCAAACGATAAAATTCTTGCAGAAGGTTTAGGCAAAGTGAAGAATAACGTGAAGATAGATTATGAGTTTGTGTCTTTTGCGAAAGAACTAAGCGAGCTCAATAATTTACATGCTGAATAGATTAAGAACCAAAAAAATTTAAAAATTATGTTTGATAAATTTATAAAAAGACCGGTTCTTGCTATTGCCTTATCTGTGGCAATAGTCTTTCTGGGATTACTGGCTATAAAAACCTCGCCGGTAGCACAATTCCCTGAAATAGCGCCACCAAGGGTAAATATCTTCATTGAGTTTCCCGGCTCTAATGCCGATGTTCTGGTTAAATCAACACTTACTATTCTTGAGCGTGCGATCAATGGTGTGCAGGGAATGCAGTACATACTTTCTGATGCGACAAGTGCAGGTGAAGCAAGTCTTCAGGTGATATTTGAACCCGGTACTGATCCTACACTGGCAGCAGTGCGGGTAAAGTCAAGAGTGGATCAGGTAATGACCAACCTTCCGCCATTGGTTCAAAGAGAGGGTGTGATCATTTCTCCCTTACAACCCAGTATGTTGATGTATTTAAACTTGTATAGCAAGGATAAAGGCATTGATGAAAAGTTCTTATTCAACTATGCAAACACTTATATCCTGCCTGAACTACAACGAATAAAGGGGATGGGTCTTGCACAGGCAATTGGTAGCCGTTCATTTGCGATTCGGGTATGGTTAAATCCTGAAAGGATGAGGGCATATAAAGTTTCTGCCGAGGAAGTATTAGAAGCTATTGATGAGCAAAGCGTATTGGCACGTCCGGGCAGGGTTGGACTTAGCTCCGGAAAAACAGCACAGTCTCAGGAATACGTTTTCACTTACAAAGGCTGGTACAATACGCCTGAACAATATCAGGACATTGTAATCAGGGCGAACGCGAATGGTGAGATTTTAAAACTGAAGGATATTGGTGAAGTTGAAGTAGGTAGTGAATTCGTTGATATTTATTCCAACAAAGACGGGAGTCCTTCGGCTTCTCTGGTATTGAAGCAAAATCCCGGCAGTAATGCCAGTATAGTCATCGATGAAATCAAGATAAAACTGGAGGAGTTAAAAAAGGATTTCCCTCCGGGTATAGATTATGAAATCAACTATGACGTATCAAAGTTTGTAGATGCTTCTATTGAGAAAGTGTTACATACCTTAATTGAAGCGTTTATTTTAGTGGCTTTGGTTGTATTTATCTTCCTTGGCGACTGGCGTTCTACACTTATTCCCATTCTGGCAGTTCCGGTCTCACTGATCGGTGCCTTTATTTTCATGCAATACTTTGGCCTGAGTATTAACCTCATTACCTTATTTGCATTAGTATTGGCTATTGGTATTGTGGTGGATAATGCGATTGTGGTTGTGGAAGCTGTGCATGTGAAGATGGAAGAAGAGCATCTTGCTCCATTTCCGGCTGTGAAGAAGGTTGTAGCTGAAATCAGTGGTGCCATCATTGCCATTACCCTTGTTATGACTTCGGTATTTGTTCCGGTTGCATTTATGACCGGACCAGTTGGGGTGCTTTACCGTCAGTTTTCATTGACGATGGCAGGGGCTATTGTTATTTCAGGTTTTGTGGCGCTTACCCTTACACCGGTGCTTTGTGCCATACTTTTGAAAAATACACATGGTGAACCCAAAAGGAAAACACCAATAAATATGTTTCTCGATTGGTTTAACAGATCCTTCGAGCGTGTTACGGGTAAATACACTAAATTTCTTACCCTCATTGTAAACCGGAGAGTAATTACCTATGGAATTTTAATTGCTTTTGGATTTGGTATTGCAGGGATCAATAAAATTTTACCAGCAGGCTTTATTCCGAGTGAAGATCAGGGACAGGTTTATGCGATCATTCAAACCCCTCCCGGGACCACACTTGAACGGACAAATGAAATCTCAAGGAAATTGCAACACCTGGCTAAAGAGGTAGAAG
>CAYJAM010000276.1:0-4197 GCA_964367725.1 uncultured Sphingobacterium sp.
ACGGTACATCCAAATGGGCCATGCGGGTAAGCGGCGTTTATCGCAGGGCAGGCAATTACCGGGATGGTCTGAACAGAAAAGTAGATTTTTCTCAGTATGAGAAGGCCAATGCCAGCATTTCAGGAAAATATCAATTGAACGAAAACAGCATCCTGAAAGCTGACCTTCTTATTGACGACGGATGGAACATAGGCTATCCTGCATTGCCAATGGACGTAGGAAATGCCCGTGCACGGGTGGGTGCTATCACCTTCAGAAATAATCCGAAAGGGGGCTTAATCAGGGATTTGGAAGCAAAAATCTATGTAAACAATATAAATCATGCGATGGATGATACCAAACGTCCTTCAGTACCTATACATATGGATATGCCCGGCTGGAGTGATACCCAGGGCGCTTACCTCGAGACTCAATTAAGGAATCGCGGCAAACATTCAATAAGCATGAAACTTGATGCTTACCATAACCGGGTAAAAGCAGACATGACCATGTATCCCGCCAATAGCGCCCCAATGTATATGCTAACATGGCCTGTCAACCACCAAACTGTAACGGGATTATACATTCAGGATCTGATCTCGCTCAACGAAAAAAACAGAATCGACTTTAAAGTCAGAATGGATGCCACATTCTCAAAGCTCACCGACAAAATGGGACAAGACCAGTTTGCAGTGCTGGGATATGATGTATCGAACCCGGCAAACGGGCTGCTGAAGAATTTTAGTGCAGGGTACACCCGATACCTGAATTCCGAATTTACATTGTATGCAAATGCAGGATACAGTGAACGATTACCGACTACCTCAGAACGTTATGGATTCTATCTCTTCAACAGGATGGATAACCATGATTATATCGGAAATCCAGATTTAAAAAATGAGAGTGCATTAAATGCAGGATTGAATATTATCTATTCATTAAATAATGTTTCTCTTAAATTAAGTGGATTTACAAGCTATTTGCAGAACTATATAATAGGACAAACTCAATCCGGTTTAAGTGTAATGACTATTGGTGCAGATGGTGTTCGCGGATATACCAATATACCATCAGCCAGAATCAGCGGAGCAGAAAGCAGTCTGAACTATCAGTTTGCCAACCGCCATTTCACACTCAACAATACCATCAAGTGGGTTCATGGGCGGGATAATTCAGGAAATCCCCTTCCTTTGATCTCCCCCTTAAAATCGATTACTGGCCTGAGGTTTAACCATGAAAAATTATTCATTCAGGCAGAAAGTGAAATAAGTTCGGGGCAGAACAGAGTAAGTACTGCATTTGGTGAAAAAACCAGTCCGGGTTTTTCAATCTTTAACCTGCGTAGTAGTTATACATTCAATATGGCAAAATACAATCTTGAATTCTCTGCAGGAATCGAAAACATTCTGGACGAGGCCTATTATGAACACCTCGATTGGGGTAAAATGCTTCGTCCGGGGAGAAATGTATATTCAATGCTATCTCTGAAATTTTAGGATCAAATTCATGATCATTCTTGCTGATAAAAACTATCTCAGATCGTAATAGAGAAAAAAATATACAATAACCAATGAGAACAACAATTACTTCGGATTGTTTTCATTGGTTTTTTCTTAGATAAAATATTCTGTTATTTTCCAAATCAGCAATATCTGCCTTACATTCGAAGCAATTTAAAAATTACAGCATTTAGATTCCATGAAAAACCTGAAAATAGCGATAAGTGGTTACGGAAGTATTTCGGCTTTGGGTATAAACAGTGAATCTGTCTGGAACAGATATTTGGATAATCAGCACTGCTTTAAGAGGGAAAAGATAATTAACAAATCAGAATGGGTAGCAAGGCTTTCCACTGAAGCGAAAGAACTAATTACAGGACTCATTAAGGATAAGAAATACCAGCAGCTTGACCCCAGTGTACTTTATGCCATTGCAGCATCAAGAATTGCTGTAAAGCAGGCAGGATGGAATACGGATGAAGGATTTGGTATTAATATGGGTTCATCCAGAGGGGCAACAGCAAGCTTTGAAAAATATCACAGTGAATTTATTGAGAGCGGTAGCCAAAAAGTAAATCCACTTACCTCTCCCGGCACTACATTGGGGAATATTTCCAGTTGGGTAGCCTGCGACCAGAATATAAGTGGTCCGGCAATTTCCCATTCTGCTACCTGTTCAACGGCTTTACAATCGATTGCCAATGCCGCAGCATGGCTCCGGGCAGGCTTTTGTACCCGCTTTCTGGCAGGAGGCAGCGAAGCTCCATTAACGCCTTTTACAATTGCCCAGATGAAGGCTCTCAAAATATATTCTGCACTTGATCAGGATTATCCCTGCAGGAGTATGGATCTTAATAAAGAACAAAATAGCCTGATCCTAGGGGAAGCTGCAACTTGTTTTTGTCTGGAGCTTAATTCTGAGAACGCGCTTGGATTTATTACAGGTATAGGTTTTGGAACAGAGATCATCAGCCATGGAGCCTCTTTATCAGAAAATGCCCTCTGCCTGCAAAAATCAATGCAAATGGCTCTTGAAGGTCATGATCCCGGAAGTGTTGACGCGGTGATCATGCATTCGCCAGGCACTATATTGGGCGACAGCTCTGAAATGACAGCCATTGAAAGCATCTTTGGCAAAAAAAATATACCTCTTTTAACCGGAAATAAATGGAAAATCGGGCATACTTTCGGTGCATCTGGTGCTATGAGTCTTGAAATGGCCCTTTTAATGCTGAAACATGATCAGTTTATTCAGGTGCCATATCTTCCACTGCAAAAGCAATCGAAATCGCTGCAAAAAATCCTAATCAATGCTGCAGGTTTCGGCGGAACAGCTTTCAGCATTCTGCTTGAAAATAATCCGCAAAACTGATCAGGATCATTTTTATCTTTGATTTAGAATCTAATTTTGCCGCATGTTAATTTACAAGCAATTTACTTTTGATTCAGCACATTTTCTTCCCAATGTTCCCGAGGGACATAAATGTGCCAATATGCATGGCCATACCTATGCGCTCAGTGTTTTCGTGGAGGGTGAACCCGATAAAAATACCGGATGGATCATTGATTATGGAGATCTTAAAAAGCATATCAAACCCGTCATTGATATTCTTGACCACCACTTATTGAACGAAATACCGGGACTTGAAAACCCAACCAGCGAAATCCTGACCATCTGGTTGTGGAACAAATTAAAACCCCTGATTCCTGAGTTAAAAAGGATTGAACTAAAAGAAACCCCTACTTCAGGGGTGATTTATGAGGGATAATTTTCTGCTTTAAAAATTCTGGCATCAATTTTTCTGTGTAACAATAGTAACATTACCCTACATGAAAAAAGCGGATATTTGAGTATCATTTAAATCCCAAAAGACAAAATCATGAGCTACTATTTTTCTAAAATCCTAAACACTGATTTTGATTCAGCGATCTCAAGAGTCACAGATGAACTTAAAAAAGAGGGATTCGGTGTGCTTACTGAAATTGATGTGAAAGAAACCTTTAAAAAGAAACTTGATGTTGATTTCCGCAAATACCGTATCCTGGGTGCCTGTAATCCAAACTTCGCATTTGAGGCAATTAAGTCTGAGGACAAGGTCGGTACTATGCTGCCCTGCAATGTAGTTGTTCAGGAACACGAAGATGGTAAGATTGAAGTTTCGGCAATTGATCCAATTGCCTCAATGATGGCAATAAAAAATGATTCACTTGGAGATATCGCTTCTTCTGTTAGCGATAAATTGCGCCGGGTAATCGAAAATCTCTAGAAATCAGCCATCATGACACATGAAATTGAGACCCAATGGATGGGTAAAATGCAGTTCAATGCCTTGGTGAACGGCCATACTGTAATTATGGATGCAACTGAAAAAGTTGGTGGCGAAGACAATGGCCCGGTTCCAAAACCATTTGTACTGACAGCCCTTTCGGGCTGTACAGGCATGGATGTGGTAGCCTTGCTAAGAAAATTTGGACAGCCGGTCGATGATTTTGATATCAAAGCAATTGGAGAACTAAGCAAACAGGCTCCAATTGAATACATTGCTATACACCTGATCTATAATTTTAAAGGTTCTGATTCTGCAAAAGATGCAGCAATGAAAGCCGTTACCGATTCTCAGGAAAAATACTGCGGGGTTAGCAGCATGCTCAAAAAGGCGCTTCCGGTTACATGGGAAGTAAATTATAATGACATACAAATTTTCACAAATAAAAATGA
>CAYJAM010000277.1:0-4179 GCA_964367725.1 uncultured Sphingobacterium sp.
GCACCTTTTCTCATGCGGAAATATTTAGATGAAGGTCAAGTCAACTTTCGCAGCTACTAGTTAAAAGATCACTTGTGGAGCTGCGATAAAATGGCAAGATGTACTGACGCCTCCGACATAAATTCTATAAGCAAGCCTGAGTCAAGTATAGACAGTGCCAAACTTGATCAGTGTCGTGCTGACTTGTCCCGCCCTGAGTCTCGTGTAGCAACCGCGGATCGAGAGACTCCAAAGAACGAAATGGAAGGAAAGCGGCTCTCGTTTTTGCAGGATACATTGGCAGGTGTTTTACCGGATATCTTATCCAGTAACTCCGATACCAATGCCCAACTGCTGCAAAGAATCGCTCAGGAAAGAGAAGGGGGCTATCTTGGTGCCGCTACTAGAGAGGGTACCAAACAATTAGTTGGCTGGCTGGTTACTTCTATTCCGAATATAGAGGAGCGACTAAAACATGCCGGTATTGATAATCTCCTGGTGGATGGCAAAAAGATTACACCACCTTCTCTTACTGATCTAGGGTCTATAGGTAACGATCTTATTTCCAGTGGCAACCAGCTAAAAGCTATCGATCAAGGGCTGGAATGGGCTGATGGTGGGTTGTCAAAATTGAAGGAATTGCTTGATTTAAAGCAGAAAGAGTCAACTAGTCAACCTGTAGCATCAGACAAGATTGTCAGCTTAGTCGGGTTTATTGACCAGTCTGGTTTGCCTAAGGGATGGTTGCAGGGTTTTGAGCAGGACCCCCAGGCATGGTATCGGCAGGCGGCACCTTTGGTGTCACTGGCGCACCGGAGTAGAGCTTTGGCTGTCACCATGGAAGGCATGGCCCGAGATCTTGGGAGCGAAAATCTTAAACTACCTGATGGTGCCAGAATGACGAAACGTCCTGATGGAACTGTTTCGCTCGGCTTTGATTTGCCAAAAGATCTAGACCTTAGTAAGCCGGAAAATAAAGCCAAGGTAGAAAAATTAAGTGCTTGGCTGGAGCGTTTTGCGCATCTATCCCGTGAACGTGCCGTCAGTTGGGGGGATTCTGCGGTGCCTGGTGGAAAGGCAATACTCGATGCCACGGGAAGTTTTGTCGGGATGGTCGACTTGAGTGATCCCGGCTTTGAACTTAAGCCCGGCGAAACTACTGCGGATTTCAACTTACTCGAGAAGCGCTTTTTAGTGGAAGAAAAGAATGGCAAAGTAACAATGAAAATGCAGGTGCAACCACAGTCAGTGCCATGGTGGAGCTACCAAAATGCTTATTATAATAACGTAGGCAAGTCAATGGAGATTGTCAGGGAGTATGATCCTGGAGAGCTTGTATCGGTTAGATATGGCGATAGCGTTAAATTGATCAAGGCATCTGAGCTGGTCAACCATAAATTGAAACAACAAGCATTTCACTACGGTGAAAAGGCAGTAGTGGCTGCTTTTGATGCATCACTTACTGTTACTGGAGGTATTGGTGTTGCTGCTGCGCTGCGTGGCGGTCGTTTGCTTGCCGCTTCTGGTACTACTGGGTTAAATATGACTCGTCGGGAGCTGGCGCTCAAGGGCACTTATTCTGGATTTCACGCCACTATGGGTGCGACTGGAATATTTAACAACGCAGGCATGCAGGACTCAGAAAGCGGACGTATGTTTTTAAATACTCGCAGCGTCCTAATGTTAGGGGATATTAGTTTTGGTTTGGCTCGTCAGGGCGGACAATTGTTCAGTGGTATAAGGAATGCTAGGATTCCAGCTGCTTTAAGTCGCGCTGAGCAAAATACAGAAGCACTGATTAGAGGTACCAATGCAAGTGGATTAAAGTTTGCTTCCCCAATGACTGGTGCTAGACAATATTCATGGGCGCAATCTACTGGAAAATATGCGCAGTTTCCCTTTCTTGCCATTCAAGCTGAAAAGATATACTCGCACTGAGTCTACTTCACCTCACGCATGGCTTGCTCGATTTGATTCTTTAGCGCCAGGCGTTCGTTTTTGTCTTTTAAATAGCTCTCTTTGTGGTGCTCTTTATCAGCGTAAGTTTCTAAAAATTCGAGATTGACCTTTAGTGCGTTTTCAGCCGCTGTTAGACTGCTTTTAGCTAGTCTCGGCTCGAGTTGTACGAGATAAGCACGGGCTTTAAAGTATTCGATGCGAGCGAGTGGCCAGTGCTCTTTTTTGTAATCAAATTCATCATCTTTTTTGGCATTGATGCGCTCTTTTTGTATGGTCAATGCTTCAGCCAGATTGGCGAGACTTGCCTTGGCGTCCACATATTTCCCGGACCCTTGGTCTGACTGGACTTGACCCAGTGCGATACAACAGTCTCTCATGTTTTCCTGTTGATCTAGCCCAGCTTTGCGCAGCTTTTGGTAGAGATCGCGGGCTGTATTTAAAAGACGCAGACGGACATTGATTTTGTCCGGGCTGATATAAAGATTGGACAAGTCCCTTGCCAGTGCTGCCGCTTGACCAATGCTGCCATGAGCGAGGTAGATACCTAGAGCCTGTACCAGGCTCTCTCTGTCATGATTGCCACTTTGACCGTTCACCAGGTCCAGGGCAACTATGTGTCTGGCATAGGACATGCTTGAGTTATCACCGTCCTTTAAAAGCAGATTTATGCCCTGCTCAATGCTCCTCTTTGCTCGCTCTGTGTACTCAGCAGGCTTAGCCTGCACCATGCGAGCCAATAACTCAGCTCTGGATGTGGAGGCAAGGGGCACATGGTCGTTACGCGCTATGAGATCGTCTAGAGCATCTATTGTGCGGTTGCAGCGTGCGATGTGCTTACGAATTGAGGTATCGTCCACTTCGCATTTGTATTTTTGAGCATGGGCTACCGCGGTGTACAAAGCCAGTGGACCAAATTGTTCGTTAAAGGCATCGGCAGCATGGTCATATGCTTTTCTTGCATCCCAGTTGTCGCCCAGACTGTGATAAAAGTCACCACAAAAAAATGACGGACAACCTTTGTTTGGATCTTTATCTTTCAGCTTTTCTGCTGCTTCCATGGTATTCCAAAAATAATGATGCGGATTTATATCCGGCAGCCAAACTGCTGATTGTGCGGCGGCTAATAAATAGAGTGTCTTTAGCCTTTCAGTCTCTACCTTTGTTGCTTTGCTGTCTTTTTCGCTGCTACGTTTGCTAGCTAGATCAAAAATCGACTTTTGTAAGCTGAGCTCAACATAGTCTCTATCATCAAATGCCAGCTTATCCAGTCGGCTACTAAGTTTGCTATTGAGTGTTGCTGCCAGATTGAGGTCCTGTAACAGTGACTCGGCCTCGCGCCTGTACTTGTTATCTCTCATCGCTGGGTATTTGGTAATTGCCTCTATGTTGTCGTTTGATGACAGCATGTTGGAGACAAAGGCTGATATTTCTGGAGTGATTTTACTTGCGCTAGCGTCCTTTTGGCTTGCGCTTCCATTTGTTATTGGCAGTGCTGTACTGGTGCTTTTAAGAGTCTGGCTGAGCATAAACCCACTGGCAAAGGATACTAGTAAACCACCGGCGGTGGCAGCTACAAACAGTTTTACTTTGCTTTTATTCTTTTGTTTTTGTTTGAGCGCTGCTCTTAGATCGCTTAGTGATTGATAGCGCTCGTCAGGATCTTTGGCCAGGCAGTGGTGTACCACTGGTGCTAAGGCTTTAGCTTCGGAGCTTTCTACCAGACTGGCTAGCGGTCTTGGCTCTACTGATGTTTGCATGCGCAAAGTATCGAGCGCATTTTTGCCCTGTATGGGTGGCTTACCCGATAACATTTCATAGAGTATGCAGCCCAGACTATATATCTCAGAGCGCTCATCCATAGGCTCACCAGCGCATTGCTCTGGGCTCATGTGCTGGGGCGAGCCCACTATTTCGCCAGAGGGAGTGACCAGTCTGGAGTCTTCGTCATCGTCAATGAGTTTTTTGGCGATGCCAAAGTCAATCAGTTTGATTTTGCCTGAGACCTGAGTGTTGCCTCTAGCGTCTGTGTCTTTGAGCAGTATCAGATTGGCTGGCTTGAGGTCGCGGTGGATGATGCCTTTGCTATGGATATACTCGAGGGCGTCTATGACCTGATTGGCAATGATAATTGCCCGCTCGGCAGACAAGCGTTTAAACAGAGCAAGCTCCTGCTCTAGGGAGCGTCCCTCGATATAGTCCATCACCATAAAAGGCTGTCCGTCAGCAGGATAGGCAAACTCC
>CAYJAM010000278.1:0-4174 GCA_964367725.1 uncultured Sphingobacterium sp.
GATTAATTCCACGGTGTCTAATGAATCGGCACCAAGATCATTGGTGAAAGATGCCTCTGGTGTAACTTCACTTTCGTCAACACCTAATTTTTCAACGATAATTGCTTTAACTCTTGAAGCGATATCAGACATGGTTTTTTGATTTAATTGTTTAATAATTCTGTGCAAAGAAAAATAAATTCTGGCAATTTTCAAACCTTTTTGTTTTTAGCTATTTTAACATAGCCACATTTTAAAGGATAAAGCGTGTTACCTTTGTATAATATCTTGAAAATATACCTTGAACAAAACTACTTTAAAATTTGAACTTGACCTTGATTTTGTGCTGGTAGCTATTACTACACAACTTAAAGACTATATGTTTTGTTTTAAAACTAATAAACAACTCGGAACCAACTTTTGTAAAATCGCTGATTTGGAGCTCCCTTTTAATACGGATGAAGAACCATTTTATTTCAGCAGATATTTTTTTCTGTTGCCCGAATCCGAAACAGAACTATATATCCTCGCAAATAAAGGTACGGAAGGTTTTCTGGTGCCCGAAATGAAAAAGGTGGATTTCTTTTTATTAATTCAGAATTATATCCATGCTGATGACCTGAAAGGAATAATTAATGGTTTAAATAAGATTCCGGAGGTACTTGTTGCTGTGGAAGTTGACCCTAAAAAATTGAAATCCAAAGAAAATCTCATATTTTAGCCCTTTGGGATGGTGTATTAAGTACACTTAATTGTCCAAATAATATTTAAATTAAATAAGAACAGATGAAGACGGTTCATAACAGAACTAAAATTGTAGCCACATTAGGCCCTGCTTCTGCAAAGAAGGAAGTATTGCTGAACATGATCAAGGCTGGGGTAGATGTTTGCAGGTTAAATTTTTCCCACGGAAAAACGGAGGATCATCAAAAGGTGATCGATATTATTCGTGATATCAATAAAAAATACAAAACAAATGTTGGGATACTTGCCGATTTGCAGGGACCTAAGATTCGTATCGGCTTAGTAAAAGACGGTGGAATCAACCTGATCAGCGGGCATAAGATCGAAATCACGACCAAAGAACTGATCGGTGATGATAAACAGATTTATATTACTTATCAAAGCTTTCCAAGTGATGTTCGCTCCGGTGAGATCATTCTCCTTGACGATGGAAAGATCCAGATGAGGGTTCTGAGCACCAATAATAAAGATTCAGTTCAGTGTGAGGTAGTTTATGGGGGAATTCTTACTTCGCGTAAGGGTGTAAATCTTCCAAATACCAAGGTTTCAATCCCGAGTTTGACGGAAGAAGATCTCGCTAATCTTGAATTTGCTCTTAATAATGATGTAGAATGGATCGGACTTTCATTTGTCCGTTCAGCAGATGATATCATTGAACTAAAACGAATCATTGCCAGAAGCGATAAAACCGCCCGTGTAATTGCGAAGATCGAGAAACCGGAAGCCATTGATAATATTGATGAAATTATTGAAGCAACTGATGGGGTGATGGTGGCCCGTGGTGACCTTGGGGTTGAGATGCCAATGGAACAGGTTCCATTGCTGCAAAAAATGATCGCAAGAAAGTGCCGTGCGGCTTCGAAACCTGTTATCGTGGCTACTCAAATGCTTGAAAGCATGATTACTTCACCACGTCCTACACGTGCTGAGGTTAATGATGTGGCTAATTCTGTTCTTGATGGAGCAGATGCGGTGATGTTGAGTGGTGAGACATCGGTTGGTGAATATCCGCTGATCGTAATTGAAACCATGCATAAGATCGTGAGGAATGTGGAAGAAAATGATTATCCCTACAACACCACGAAAGTTTTAAATGAAAGCTCACCAACTTATATGGGTGATGCGGTTTGCGGTTCTGCCGTATTCCTTGCTGAGAAGACCCATGCAGTTGGTATCATTTCAATGACTTCCTCAGGTTATACCGCTTTTGAAATTTCCAGTTACCGTCCAAAAGCGGCAACCTTTATTTTTACCAGTAACCGCAAACTTCTGAATACACTCAGTCTTTTATGGGGTGTCCGCGGATTCTATTATGATAAATTCGATAGTACAGACAAAACCATCAGAGATGTAAATCAGATCCTGAAAGCTGAGAAATTGGTTGAACCGGGTAACGTAGTAATCAATACTGCAGCCATTCCTATCGAGAAAAAAGGAAAGACCAATATGATAAAAGTGACCATCGTCGATTAATTCAGGGTATAAACAGCCTTAAAAATTCAATAAAAAAGCCGGCTTTTGCCGGCTTTTTTATTGTGTAAATTGGTGTAGTAAAAATGCCCTGAAATGGCTTATTTTTAGAGTTTTCCACATAGTTAAGTACCTTTAAATCATGTTATTACTGACTGATTAAGTGTTGGGGTGCAGATACACTAACAATCTGTGGAAAACTCTGATTCGATATAAATGCCTCCAACTGATAGATTTGATTAAAAACCCCCAAACATTTTTATTGTGGGTAACTGACTCAATTACAACATTAAATCATTTTTTTATGGCTAAAGCTTCTACAAACACAGCAGCAAAAGGAACAGGAAAAGGTCTTACGTTCCAAAGATATTTCACCAAACAAGGGGTAAACGTATATGATTTGTTCAAATACGAGAAACGTACCTCGGTTATTCGTAATCCTGCGGGTGATGCTGTTTTCGAAATGAAAAATGTAGAAGTACCCGAAACCTGGAGCCAGGTAGCAACGGATATTTTAGCCCAGAAGTATTTCCGCAAAGCCGGAGTACCTCAGCCAGATGGATCAACTTCATCTGAGAACAGCATCAAACAGGTTGCACATCGTATGGCTCATTGCTGGAGATCATGGGGTGAGCGTTACAATTATTTCGCAAGCAAGGAAGATGCTGGCATTTTTTACGATGAATTGGTTTATACAATCGTTGGTCAGTTAGCCGCGCCAAATTCGCCACAGTGGTTCAATACCGGATTGCATAGCTCTTACGGAATTACAGGTAAGCCTCAGGGACATTATTTTGTGAATCCGGATACAGATCAATTAGAAAAATCAACTTCTGCTTATGAGCGTCCGCAGCCTCATGCCTGCTTTATCCTTTCAGTTAGTGATGACCTGGTGAATGATGGTGGTATCATGGACCTTTGGGTTAGAGAAGCCAGAATATTTAAATACGGTTCAGGAGTTGGAACTAACTTCTCGGCAATCCGCGGCGAAAGCGAAAAACTTTCGGGCGGTGGTTACTCATCAGGTCTGATGTCTTTCCTGAAGATCGGTGACCGTGCTGCAGGAGCAATCAAATCAGGAGGTACTACTCGCCGCGCTGCAAAAATGGTATGTCTGGATCTTGATCACCCTGAAATCGAAGGATTCGTAAACTGGAAAGTTGAAGAAGAGAAAAAAGTTGCTGCTTTAATTGCGGCAGGTTATTCTTCAGATTATGAAGGTGAAGCTTACCGTACCGTTTCCGGACAAAATTCAAATAACTCTGTACGTGTTCCAAATACTTTTTTCAAAGCACTTGAGGAGGGTGGTAACTGGGATCTGATCGGAAGAATCACCGGTCAGCCGGTAAAATCAATCTCTGCCGAAAAATTATGGCAGGATATTGCTTTCGCGGCATGGGCTTGCGCTGATCCGGGAATACAATACGATACTACCATCAACGAATGGCATACCTGCCCTGAAGGCGGACGTATCAATGCCTCTAATCCATGTTCAGAGTACATGTTCCTGGATAATACAGCCTGTAACCTGGCTTCTATTAACCTGGCGCATTTCTTCGATCCTCAAACATTAGTATTTGATGTGAAAGGTTTCGAGCACGCCTGCCGTGTATGGACCGTGGTTCTCGAAATTTCGGTATTGATGGCACAGTTCCCATCTAAAGAGGTGGCTCAGCTATCTTATGATTACCGTACACTTGGTTTGGGATATGCTAACCTTGGCTCTATGCTGATGGTTGCCGGAATTCCTTACGATAGTGATAAAGCCCGTGCAATTGGCGGTGCGATCACTGCAATCATGACCGGTACAGCCTACTCAACTTCAGCAGAAATGGCGAAAGAGCTGGGTACTTTCAAGAAATTTGAAGAGAACAAGAAGCATATGCTCAGGGTTATGCGTAACCACCGCTATGCTGCCTATAATAATGATGCTTACGAAGGACTTGAGATTGCGCCTCCGGGAATCGATCCTAAATTCTGC
>CAYJAM010000279.1:0-2969 GCA_964367725.1 uncultured Sphingobacterium sp.
GAGAGTTGAGACCCGATAGCTATCGGGTTGAGAGTTGAGAATTAAGAATTTTAACATGTTTACTACCACCTAAAGCAGGATGTCATCCCGACGCAGGAGGGAACTTCGTTGAAACAGGTCAATATTTGAATAAAGTCGACTAAGTTCCTTCACTCCGTTCAGGATGACAGGTTGCAAAGCGGCATATGAAATAATTTTGTTTCTAAAGCTACTGTTCAGATTGGCCCTTCGCTGAGAGGGAACTTCTAAAGTGACAGTTAAATCTTTTTGACAATCAAATTTGAATGAAGCACCAATTTCCTGACAACAGACAACTGGCAACAGACAACTAATAATGGACGGAAAAAACAGAAAAGACATTTATCCCGGACTGGAAGTTGACATAATCCTTAAAAAAGACCAGCGCAGCGGTGTCCGTACCAGGGGAATTGTTCAGGCACTACTCACCAGTTCAGCTTTTCATTCCAGAGGCATTAAAGTGAGACTTGAAGACGGACAGGTAGGCCGGGTTGTCGAAATATTCAATTGATATTCTAATCATTTTTGACCATAGAAATTCAATCTGTATAATTTTTGTCTCAATACTCAATACTATGAACTAAGTACTCAAAGCAGTAATTGCATTGTAACATTTCCTTCTATTTGAAACATTTTAAAAAAATTAACGTCTATATTTGAGTATTATATTTTGTTATCATGGCAATTTTAAAGTTTTTATTTATCACAATTTGTATTCTCTGGCTGATCAAAATGATAGCCCGCGTGCTTTTACCTATCGCATTTCAAAAAATGATGACAAAAGCACAAAATCAGGCTAATCAACGCTATCAGCAACAGCATAACCAAAATCCTGACGGCCGTATCCGGGTAGATTATATGCCACCAAAAGAAAAAAACCGCGGTGATCAGGCTGGAGACTTCGTAGAATATGAGGAAATTAAATAAGCCTGAATTTATTCTCATAAAGCTATTTTTTAAAAATTATTGATCAGTTTATTCAAAGCTCGACCTCTGATTTTGCCCTAATTACCCAATAATTAAGATTTATTTTCATAAAGCTCGATAACAAGCCTTGCAGGTTTAAGCTTTTTTCTATTTTTGGCATTCAACTAATTTAAGCAGAATGAATAACTGGTTTAAACGCAATGGAGTACATCTTGCCATTATAGGAATATTTATCGCATTATGTTTTGTGTATTTCAGTCCGGCATTACAGGGTAAAGCACTTTATCAGAGCGATGTTCTCATGGCTCAGGGTATGCAAAAAGAGATCATGGATATTAAAGCAAAGGATGGTAAAGGACCTTTGTGGACCAATTCCATGTTTGGTGGTATGCCTGCCTTTCAGATATGGGTTCAATATCCAAACAATGTTACAACCTATGTAATATCATTCTTTAAAACTGTTTTCCCGAATCCGATCGATACGGTTCTGCTTTACCTCTTAGGTGCATACCTCTTATTCTGCGTTTTAAGGATGAACCCATGGCTTGCAGCCGCCGGCGCTATCGCATTTGCATTCTCTTCATACAATTTCCAGATCATCGATGCTGGTCACAGTAATAAAGCCATGGCAATTGCATTTTTCCCTCCTATTCTGGCGGGAATTATTATGGCTTTTCGTAGGCAATACCTTGTTGGTGCTGTAATAACAGCCCTATTCCTAGCAATCGAGATAAGAACCAACCATATTCAGATGACTTATTATCTGTTTATTGCCTTGCTTATTTATGTAGGTATTGAACTTTATCATGCAGTTAAAACAAAAACCACTCAGGATTTTCTGAAATCTTTTGGATATCTCGCAGCAGCAGCTTTGCTTGCAATTGCAGTGAATGCAGGGATGCTCTGGACAAGCTATGAATATGGGGCAGAAACTATCCGCGGTAAATCAAATTTAAAAACTGAAAAATCGGAACCTAATAATGGTCTTGACCGGGAATATGCCTATCAATGGAGTCAGGGACTTGGTGAAAGTCTGACATTCCTGGTGCCAAACGCTTATGGGGGCGCATCTGGAGCAGGTAATCTGGATGAGAATTCAGAAGTTGCAAAAACTTTAACTACTAAAGGTATTCCTGCAGAGCAGCTATTACCCGCCATGCAGCAATTATCGCAGATTGGACTAAGTACTTACTGGGGAGATAAACAGTTCACCTCAGGTCCATGGTATTTTGGAGCAATCATATGCTTCCTCTTCGTTCTCGGTTTATTTATCGTAAAAAATAGAATTAAATGGTGGATCCTGAGCGCAAGTCTTTTGTGTCTGATACTTTCGTTCGGAAGGCATCTTCCCTTCCTTTCTGACTTATTCTTTGATTATTTCCCACTCTATAATAAATTCAGAGCAGTTGAATCTATCCTGGTTATTACCGCATTTCTAATCCCGGTGCTTGCTATTCTTGCTGTTAAAGAAGTTGCATTCCACACCGAAGATCCTAAAAAATTAACCAAGAGCCTTTTAAATAGTTTATACATCACCGGTGGACTCTTATTGATTCTTATTGCTGTTCCAACAGTATTACTGGATTTCAAAACACAGAATCATAATGGGTTTATTGAGCAATTAACTCAGGTAACCAATGGAGACAGAACGTTTGCAGACTCAATTGCCAAAGCACTGGTAGATGACAGAATAAGTCTGGCGAGAATGGATGCCTTACGTTCCCTTTTCTTCGTTCTGGTTGGAGCAGGCTTAATCTGGGCATTGATCAGAAAGAAAATGAATCCTCAGGTAACATTTATAATTTTGGCTGCGGTGATTTTAGTTGATATGTGGAATATCGACAGACGTTATCTGAATAATGAAAAATTTGTAGATAAGAGTGTACTGGCACAACAGTTCAAAACAAGGGATGTAGATCAGCTCATTCAAAGAGATGGATCATATTATCGTGTACTTGACCTTGCCTCCGGAAATCCATTTTCGAATTCAATCCCTTCTTACTTCCATAAAAGTATTGGGGGTT
>CAYJAM010000279.1:2979-4164 GCA_964367725.1 uncultured Sphingobacterium sp.
AGATGTTCTGGATATGCTGAATACAAAATATCTGATTACCTCAGATCAAAACGGCCAGAAAGAAACCATGGTAAACCGTTCTACAGCTGCGGGAAATGCCTGGTTTGTGCAGAATGTGGAATATGTCAAAAGTGCTGATGAAGAAATGATCGCAATCAGCAGTTTCGATCCAAAAAAGGTAATGGTGGTTCATGAAGAGTTTAAACCATTAATCGACATAAAAAAGGTAGGTTACGATGGAAATGCTTTCATCAGACTGACCAATTACCATCCTGATCACATGACTTATGAGTACTCCTCTGGCCGTGATGCCCTTGCGGTATTTTCAGAAATATGGTATGATAAAGGCTGGAATGCCTATGTTGATGGAGAAAAAATTCCCTATTTCAGAGCCGATTACCTTTTAAGAGCTGCTCAATTACCCGGCGGAAACCATAAACTCGAATTTAAATTCGAACCCAGGTCCTATTATACAGGGGAGACTATTTCACTTATAGCTTCTATCCTGCTTATTCTGGGTTTGGCTTATGCGATCTATACAGAAACAAGGAATAAGAACCCGGAGACTGCAAAAGCATAACACCGTCATTTCGATGAGCGAGAAAACATATTATATTTAGAAATATTGTTAACGCAAAGAGAAATCTCAGAGTTAAAAGCACTGCCTGACATCAACAGATTTCTCCACAACGGGAATTCCAACCTTAAGAAGAAAATACTGCCGATGTGTTCGAAATGACGGATTCCAGCCCGTCATTTCGAACACGCGAGTACTATCCCTCTATTTCAATTAATTTGACGTGTGGAGAAATCTGTTGAATTGTAGAGTGATTTGAGCTAAGATTATAACAAATGAATCCTGCTGCTTGAAACAGATTCCTCTTTTTGACTGCACGTCCCGTCAGTCGGGCCTCATTCGGAATGATGGTATTATCACCATTCTTTAATTTCCTCCCATAAATCTTTCCATTCAGGATTAAGCGTATTGATTAGTTGTTCTTTCTTTTCTCTTCGCCATTTCTTCAGAATTTTTTCGCGCATTATTGCTTCTTCAATTGAGAAGAAACTCTCATAATAAATACAATCAGTTAAATTATACTTTGCAGTGAAGCTTTTGGGGAAATGGTGTTCCTTATGTTGCAATATCCTGTTATAAAGATCAGAGGTTACACCAATATATAAGGT
>CAYJAM010000280.1:0-4156 GCA_964367725.1 uncultured Sphingobacterium sp.
AAGCGACCTGAGTTGGGTAACCTCTCGGTTGGATCAGGTGCAGATGTCGCCATCTTAACTGTGCGTAACGGAAATTTCGCTTTCCGGGATATCGCTGGTAACAGAAATGAAGGTAAACAACGGTTTGAGTGTGAAATGACTATTCGAAACGGAAGAATTGTTTACGATCTGAATGCTATCGCCAGTTCTGCTGCACAAAGCAAATAGATAGGCTTAAGAATCAGATTTTGATCATCATTTAAAGATTTTAGAATTAAAGCAATGAAGAAATTCTCAATTTTAGTGGTAATTCTGCTTTTCCTGGCAACATTTACGAATGCTCAGGGTAAAATATATAATACCCTTATAAAAGGTGGCAGAGTGATTGACGCAAAGAATAATATTAATGCACTAATGGATGTTGCGATTAAGGATGGTAAGATTGCCAAAGTAGCACAGAATATTGATGCTAATCAAGCAGAGCAGGTAGTAAATGCCAAAGGGATGTACGTTACTCCCGGTCTTATTGATGTCCATGCACACATTTTCTGGGGTACCCAGCCAAATAGCTATTTAAGCAATGGTGATGTAGGTGTAACAGCCGATGGATTTAGTTTTCGTTCAGGTGTAACCACTTTGGTAGACTGTGGAGGTCCGGGATATAAATCATTTGATACCTTTAAAAAGAATATCATTGATAAATCTCAAACCAGAATTTTAGCATTCCTGAATATTGTAGGAGAGGGTATGAGAGGTGGTGATTATGAGCAGGATGTGAGTGATATGGATGTCAATCTTGCCGCAAAAGCTGCTTTGGATAATAAAGAACATGTGGTTGGATTTAAGCTGGCACATTTTACAAACCCGGATTGGACTCCCGTTGAACGAATTGTTGCCGCTGGTAAATTAGCCAATATGCCGGTTATTATTGATTTTGGAGGTGGTAAGCTGCCAATTGAAGACCTCTTCTTTAAGTACCTCAGACCAGGTGATATTTATACACACGTATTTACTGAACTAGAAAGAAGGGATCCTATAGTCGATCTTCAGACCAGACAATTAAGGCCTTTTGTTATCCCTGCTCAAAAGAGAGGAATTATTTTTGATGTTGGTTTTGGCGGTGGAAGTTTCAATTTCAATCAGGCTATTCCAGCAATTAAGGCTGGATTTTTACCTGATTTGATGGGTACTGACCTTCATACCGGCAGTATGAATGGTTCTATGAAAGATCAGTTGAATGTTTTATCTATACACCTTGCCATGGGTATGAATCTGCAATCTGTTATTGAACGCAGTACCTGGAGGCCTGCTCAGGCAATCAAACGCACTGAATTGGGACATCTTTCGGAAGGAGCTATTGCTGATATTGCCATTTTAAGTATGCGCGAAGGTAAATTTGGATTCAGAGACATCGCAATGAACAGGCAGGAAGGAACTCAAAAACTGGAATGTGAAATGACAATTAAAGGAGGAAGGATAATGTATGATCTTAATGCAATTGCTTCGAATGTCAAAAAATAGTATGTAAGTTACTACTTACTGTCTGAACCGTGATATTAGGATTTATAGGATTTTAGGATTATTAGGATGGTATGAATCACCACAATCACATTAATCATGAAAATCAGGGTTCAGACAAACAGAATTTTGTCTGAACTCTGATTCAGGTGATTTAATTAATATAACTTTCTTAATCATGTTAATCCTAAAATCCTAAAAATCCTAATTAGACAAAATGAGAGACTTCAATTGATTGATTAACCTTATCATTAAACATATTATTATCGACCAAAATTAATATTCCTTTCCTCCATGAAAAAGAATCTATTCATATTGACTTTTGCCTTAATTTTTTCCATAGGAGGTATTAATGCACAAAATCAGCCGGCTTCAAACCGGATCTACAGTATTTTAATTAAGGGAGGCCATGTGATCGACCCAAAGAATAAGATTGATGGATTGATGGATATAGCCATCCATTCTGGCCTTTCGGCAGGGGATGGAAAACCTGCACAGGAAGCAAGAATTGCTTTGGTGGCGAGGAATATTGATACTGCTCTGGCTTTTCAGGTTGTTGATGCTAAGGGGATGTTTGTTACTCCGGGACTTATTGATATTCACACCCATGTGTTTTATGGTCCTTCCAGAACAAATTATTTGAGCAATGGCTCTGTTTCTGTTATTCCCGACGGACATACTTTTAAGGCGGGTGTAACCACGGTTGTTGATGCCGGAGGAGCAGGCTGGAAATCATTTGATATGTTTAAGAAAAATATCATCGAACAGTCTGATACCAGGGTATTGTCTTTCCTGAACATCGTAGGTGAGGGAATGAGGGGAGGTGCCTACGAGCAGAACCTGGAGGATATGGATGCTGAGAAGGCTGCTGAAGCTGCGATTAAGAACAAAGATTATGTAGTGGGATTTAAACTGGCGCATTTCGGAAAGCCGGATTGGGCACCTGTTGAAAGAATAGTGAAGGCAGGCAAAATAGCCAATATGCTGGTTATGATCGATTTTGGTAGCGGAAACCTATCTCTGGAGGATCTATTACTAAAATATCTACGCCCCGGAGATATTTATACTCATACTTTTATCGAGGCTCCAAAAAGTAAGGATCCCATTGTTGATTTTGAAACCAGGCAACTAAGACCATTTGTAAAGACTGCTCAAAACAAGGGAATTATTTTCGATGTTGGTTTTGGTAGCGGCAGCTTTAATTTTAAACAAGCTTTCCCGGCGATAAAATCAGGATTTTATCCGAATACCATGGGTACAGATCTTCATTCAGAAAGCATTATTCGTGCAATGAAAGACCAGCTGAATGTGATGTCAATATTTTTGTTCCTTGGAATGGATATTCCCTCAATTATTAAGGCTTCAACATGGGCTCCTGCTCAGGCAATTAATAGGGATGAACTTGGTAATCTTTCTGTTGGTGGTATCGCCGATATTGCTATTCTCAGTATGCGAAAAGGTGATTTCGGATTTAGAGATGTTGCTGGCAATAAACAGACCGGAACACAGAAATTTGAATGTGAAATGACCATAAAGGGAGGAAGGATCGTTTATGATCTGAATGCAATTGCATCTCCCATTGCAAAGAAATAATTAATTGGATTTTTGATTTACCCTTTCTAAAATGAATTACAGATTGTTTTTTATTTGTTTTTTTATTCTGAACGCTTCAGTTATTAATATAAATGCTCAAAATGTATCTCCTAAAAAGCGTATCTATGGGATCGTAATTAAGGGTGGTCATGTGATTGATGCTAAAAATAACATCAATGAAGTGATGGATATTGCGACAGAAATTGCTCCCCCAGCGCAAAAAGGTCAGCCTGTAAAGGAACCTAAAATTGCCTTGATTGCTAAAAATATTGATACTGCATTAGCCCTGCAGGTAGTAAACGCAAAGGGAATGTATGTAAGCCCGGGTTTAATAGATCTTCACACCCATGTTTTTTATGGTCATTCCAAAAGTGATTATTTGGGGAATGGTTCTATTGCTGTCATTCCTGATAGTTATACATTCAGGACAGGCGTGACCACAGTAGTTGATGCCGGTGGCGCGGGATGGAAGACTTTTCAAACATTTAAGAAGAATATAATTGACCTGTCATCTACCAGAGTATTATCTATGCTTAATATTGTTGGTGAAGGAATGCGTGGTGGAGAATATGAACAGAACTTAGATGATATGGATGCTGATAAAACCGCCGCTGCTGCATTAGAGAACAGGGAGTATGTGGTAGGCTTTAAGCTCGCCCATTTTGGGAAGGCCGACTGGACTCCGGTTGAACGCCTGACCAGGGCAGGAAGAACTGCCAATATGCCGGTAATGGTTGATTTTGGAAGTGGTAACCAGTCGCTGGAGGAACTGTTTTTCAAATACCTCCGTCCGGGTGATATTTATACCCATTCTTTTTGCTATGTCCCCGGTGTTAGAGAGCCGATTATTGATACAGAAACTAAATTAGTAAAACCATTTGTTCGAAAAGCCCAGCAAATCGGGTTGATTTTTGATATAGGCTTTGGGAGTGGTAGTTTTGATTACAGAACGGCTATTCCGGCTATGAAACAAGGGTTTTATCCCAATACTTTGGGCACAGATCTGCATGCTTCAAGCATTAATGGTGCTATGAAAGATCAAATGAATGTGTTTTCTGTTTTTCTG
>CAYJAM010000281.1:0-4125 GCA_964367725.1 uncultured Sphingobacterium sp.
TAAAAAAAATGGGAGCTAAAATTCTAATCATCACTATTATTTCTTGTTTTTTTTCATTTAAGCCTGCGGAGGTACCCCAGAAAGATATTTTTGATACACTCTCAATACATTTCAAGGATTCAAACAGTAAAGAGATTGCAGGATACTTTGCAAGTGTGATTGAATTGGAGATACTTTCTGAAGTAGGTGAGTACTCAAAAGCGCAGGCCGAATTAATTCTCCGCGATTTTTTTTCCAAGCATACACCAGTTTCTGTAAAAGTTATTCACAGGCTTAGTTCCAGTTCAAATTATAAATTCGGGGTACTCTATTTACAATCCCAAAAGGACAAATTAAGGGTATCCATATCCATGGCAAATAATGGTAATAAATTTTGGATCAAAACCATTACTATAGAAAACGATAAAGAATTGTAATTAAGTATTTCTATTTTTGCCTGACCAATTACAATGAATTTAGACAAATCAATTTTAGAGCCATTCATTTTGAATGCTCTGGCAGAGGATATAGGTGATGGTGACCATACTTCACTTTCAACCATCCCTGAAGGTCAGACCGGTAAAGCGAAGCTGTTGATCAAAGACAATGGTATAATCGCAGGTATTGATGTTTCCATAGAAATTTTTAGGACAGTTGATGCTTCACTTCTGATTGATATTCTTATCCAGGATGGTGAGACTGTCAAACCTGGAGATATTGCATTTTATGTAAGCGGTAGTGTTCATTCAATACTGAAAGCCGAACGTGTGGTCTTAAATATTATGCAAAGAATGAGTGGCATAGCCAGCACTACCAATCGGATTGTGAAGAACCTTGAAGGCACCGGGACTAAAGTGCTTGATACGCGTAAAACCACCCCGGGACTTCGTTATCTCGAAAAAATGGCTGTCAGGATAGGTGGTGGGGTCAATCACAGGTTCGGTTTATATGATATGATTCTGATCAAGGATAATCATGTTGATTATGCCGGGGGAATCAGTAATGCCATTAAATCTGCACAGGATTACTTAAAGGAGAATAAAATTAAAATTCCGGTTGAAGTGGAGGTTAGAAATCTGGATGAGTTGAAGGAAGTAATGCACTTTGGTCAAATCGATAGGATTTTACTAGATAATTTTAGTTTCTCCTTACTTAAGGAAGCTGTAAAACTGGTGAATGGATCTTACATTACAGAGGCCTCAGGTGGCATCACAGAGGATAATGTATTGGAATATGCCAATTGCGGGGTTGATTATGTTTCTATGGGTGCATTAACCCATTCTGTTAAAAGTATGGATATGAGCCTGAAAGCAGTCAAGCCCTAATTAAATTTATTTTTTCATTTATAGACCTGATTGAATTTGTAATATTGTAAAGAATGATATCGATTTACTCGCTCTCAGCCTTGATTCTTGCATATCTTTTCGGTTCAATCCCTACAGCCGTATGGATTGGTCAGGCTTTCTATGGAATAGATGTTCGTGAATATGGCAGTGGGAATGCCGGAGCGACAAATACCTTCAGGGTCCTGGGTAAAAAGGCCGGCCTTGCTGTGATGTTCCTCGATATTTTCAAAGGTTATACCGCAACCAATCTGGCATATCTCATCGGACTTTCAGTAACCGGTCCCCAAAATTCAGTACAATTTGTGAATTATCAGCTTGCACTTGGGGTAACTGCTGTTTTGGGCCATCTATTCCCTGTTTTTGCAGGCTTTAGGGGAGGTAAAGGCGTTGCGACATTATTTGGTATGATATTGGCAGTACACTCAGAGGCAGCGATGCTTTGCGTTCTTACCTTTGTTGTATTTTTGCTCATTTTCAAATATGTATCACTGAGTTCCATAATGGCAGGGTTTTCATTCCCCCTCAGTATAATCTTCATATTTCAATCTCCAATACGTTCTGTCCTGCTTTATGGAATGTGTATTTGTGTACTGATTTTAGTTACACATCAAAAGAATATCGAGCGGCTTCTGAAAGGTAAAGAATCCAGAGTAGATCTGTTCAAAAGAAAAGCTCATTAATCACATTATTTAATTCTAATCATGAAAAAATTAAACTTGATCATCGCAGCTGCGATTGGAATCTTCCTGTTTTCCTGTTCTCAGGTTCCGCTTACCGGAAGAAGCCAGTTAAGTCTGGTAGATGATGCAGCTCTGCAAAGCGAAGCTGCAGCTGCCTACAATCAATTTCTTTCTGACCCTTCAACCAAAGTAATCAGAAGTGGTACCAATGCTCAGCGGGTCAGTACGGTTGGGAATAAACTTGCCTCTGCAATTAACCGTTATATGCAGGCCAATGGTTTTGGGGATAAATACAATTATAATTATCAGTTTAGTCTGGTAGAAAGCAAGGATATTAACGCCTGGTGTATGCCGGGGGGTAAGGTTGCGATTTATTCAGGTATTTTGCCAGTAACTCAGAATGATGCAGGACTTGCAACTGTGATGGGCCATGAAATAGCGCACGCTATTGCACAACATGCTAATGAACGCTATTCACAAATGACTCTTGCTCAGGCAGGAGGAGGTATTCTTGGAGCTGCAGTTGGTGGAGCATCGCAAGGAACTCAACAAGTAATTGGTCAACTATATGGCATTGGTGGTCAACTTGCAATGTTGAAATATTCACGTAATCAGGAAAGTGAAGCAGATCGTTTAGGACTCATTTTTATGGCAATGGCTGGATATAATCCGGATAGTGCTGTGACTTTCTGGGAGCGTATGGCGGCTGCAAAAAGCAGTAGTGGTGCTCAACCTGAATTTTTGAGTTCACACCCAAGTGATGAAACCAGGATTGCTGCTATCAGAAAACTTTTACCTGAGGCACGCCAGTATTATACTGGTGCCAAATCGAAATAATTTAAATGGCAATCAGGGATTACTTTGTTTCAAAATTTCCCTGATTGCCTTTCCTTTCAAGAGACATTCTTCATATTCTTTCTCCGGATCTGAATCAAGAGTAATGGCACTGCCAACATGGAATGAGAGGTACTTCTGTTTGGCATTATAAAGTATTGTCCTGATTACCACATTGAAATCAAAATCCCCATCAGGTGCAAAATAACCAACAGCACCTGAATAAACCCCGCGCTTGCTTCTCTCATATTTTTCTGCCAGCTGCATCGCCTTTATTTTGGGTGCACCAGTCATCGAGCCCATCGGAAAAGTATTTGCAATAATCCCGGCATTCGAAAGTTTTTCGTCAGCTTCACAAACTACTGTTGATATCATCTGATGCACCTGTTTAAAGCTATATATTCCGAATAGTTCCTCAACTCTTACTGTCCCCGGCTTTGCACTTTTTGTGAGGTCATTCCGGACCAGATCAACAATCATAACGTTTTCGGCACGCTCTTTTTCATCCTTTTGCAGTTCTTCTTTCTGCATTTTATCACTTATAGCATCAGTTCTCCGGGAAGAAGTCCCCTTTATAGGCTGACTGATTAGTTTATTTCCTCTGCGGCTCAAAAAACGCTCAGGTGTAGCTGAAATAATATATTGACTGTTTATTTTAAAGTAATTTGCAAATGGGGTTGGAGATAGTTTGTTAAGTGCAATAAAAACTTCCAGAGGATCAATTTCTGCATTTTCTACATAAAATTCCTGACAAAAATTGATCTCATATATATCGCCTCTCTGAATATGCTTCTGTATTTCCTGAACGCTTTGAATGTATTCATTTCGCTTAAACCTGCTGAGAATAGGCGGTATCGAGACCGGTTCTTGAGACTGTTTTAAGGGAGATTGATGAATTAAGTTCCAAACCTCATCCGCAGAATCGCTGTAGATACTGACCTCATTATTTTTGATCAGGATGCTGTGCTTTGGAAGAAAAAAAAGAATTTTCGGAAAATAAAGGTGATCCGGGTTTTCGGAAATAAGATCTTCTGTCTCATTCTTAAGGTCATATGAAAAATAACCCGGGATATAGCCATGATTTTTAGTCAAAAATTCATCAAGGGCAGCAAATGAACTCTTGCCGGAATCGCTTAATTCACCGGCCTTTCCTGCACCAATATATACTCCAAATGCCGAATAGGGATCTGAAAAATTATTTGAGTCAAAATAACAGGCTGTATCGAATGAGTTTGCCCAAAACAAAGCTTTTGATTTAAAAATTTCCGGATCATCGGTATGAAAAA
>CAYJAM010000282.1:0-4116 GCA_964367725.1 uncultured Sphingobacterium sp.
GGATGTGAGATATGAGATGTGAGATATGAGATATGAGATGTGAGATGTGAGATGTGAGAAGGCTTAAAGAATAGAAATCTGCTAAAATCTCAAAGCTCAGGGCCCATATCAATTAACTACATTTACATAAATACATTTACATCAATTAAATTCTGTTGAATCTGTTTATTGTGAAGATTACCTGTCCATGAAATATTACCTAATTGCCGGTGAAGCCTCGGGAGATCTTCATGGATCCAACCTGATGAAAGCACTTAAGCTGAAGGATCCAAAAGCTGAATTCAGGTATTTTGGCGGCGATCTGATGATGGCTGTTTCTCCCGGATTAGCCATGCACTATTCAGAAATGGCTTTTATGGGCTTTGTTGAAGTGATAGCAAACCTGAATTCTATCTTCAAAAACATTAAAACGGCAAAACAGGATATCCTTAAATTTCAGCCTGATGTGGTCATTTTGATCGACTTTCCCGGCTTCAATATGAAGATAGCTGATTTTGCAAAGACCAATGGGTTCAAGGTCTTTTATTATATCTCACCGAAAGTCTGGGCATGGAATCAGAAGCGTGTTTTGAAGATAAAGAAATTTGTCGACCGCATGTTCTGTATTCTGCCTTTTGAAGTAGAGTTCTATAAAAAATGGGGGATGGATGTCGATTATGTAGGTAATCCCTTATTGGATGCAATAGCCTCTAATCTTCCGGATGAATTATTTAAAATCACCCATAATCTTGATGTAAGGCCAATTATTGCACTACTGCCTGGAAGCAGAAGGCAGGAATTAGCAAAGGTTCTTCCTGAAATGGTCAGAACAGCAGATCGTTTCCCTGAATATCAGTTTATAATTGCCGGTGCTCCTTCTTTTTGTGAAGAAGACTATTCAGTTTATCTGGAAGGCAGAAATATCCCTGTTATTTTTAATGCGACCTATAATCTCTTGCTTAATGCAAAGGCAGCCATCGTAACTTCAGGAACAGCAACTCTGGAAGCAGCTCTCCTGAAGATCCCGCAGGTGGTTGTTTACAAAGGCAATCCGGTATCAATAGCAATTGCCCGTATGCTGGTTAAGATTAAATATATCTCCCTGGTTAATCTGATAATGGATCAGACCATTGTTAAGGAACTAATCCAGGAAGATTGTACAAGCAGCATAATTGGGAATGAACTCGATCTTATACTGAATGATCCGCTCTATCGCACCGCAATGCTGATCAATTACGATGAACTGGCCATTCGTATGGGCGAGCCGGGGGCATCGGGCAGGGCAGCCGCACTCATGTTTGCCTATCTGAATTCCTGATCCATACTTGATCTTTAAGCTTTTTCCTTAAAAAAAATATATTCCAGGCACAACCAAACTGCTCTTTTATCAGTATGTCTTATATTGATAATTAGGTAGTAAAGGATAGAATAATCTTCTTAAATTAAATGTTTATTTCCGGTGCTGTTCCGGAAATACGTTCATCGGTGTTTTTTAATGGTATAATATGTTTCGGAGGCTACTGTTGCTTTTCTTAATGTGCTTTGCTGCAAGTCGCGGAAATGCACAGCTAGTTACAGAATGTCCACAAAACATCGGTTTTGAGAACGGTTCCTTTCAAAACTGGGATTGCTATATTGGCGAAATTTCTGGGACAGGCGAACGTTTCCCGGATGCGGTCAGACCCCCGAGGGTATCTTTAAATTTTTCAGGTCCAATACCCGGGCAACACTCACTATTCAGAAAAGGCTCTGGCAGGGATACATATGGTGATTTTTCTCTTGATGCTCCTAATGGTAGTGATTATGTGGTTCAATTAGGAAATGACCTTACTGGCAGGGGAGTAGACCGTATCAGTTATACGATCAATGTCCCGGCTAATGTAGAATCTTATTCGATCATTTTCAGTTACGCGGTGGTGTTTCAGAATCCCGGGCATGATGTTGATGAACAGCCTAAATTTACAGCCAGGGTATTTGATCCGATGTCGGATAGTTCAACAGATTGCGGTTCCTTTGAATTTGTATCATCAGGAGGTCTGCCCGGATTTGAGGTTTCAAAAAGGGATTCCAGGGTGTTGTACAAGGATTGGGCACCAGTACTTGTTAATTTGTCAAGTTATCTTGGTCGTACCATCCGCCTGGAATTTACTTCTTTCGATTGTTCCAGAGGAGGTCATTTTGGGTATGCATATATCGATTTCAATGAAAATTGCTCTATCCCGGTTACCGGGAATATAACCTGCCCTGAAACTAATTCAATTACACTTAAAGCACTTAAGGGTTTTTTTGGCTACCGCTGGTTTAACGCAGAAACGAAGGAAGATCTTGGTCAGAGCGATAGCCTTGTGATCTCACCGGTACCTGCAGTAGGCACAAAAATAGGTATTGAGCTTGTTCCATTTCCGGGCCTGGGATGTACTCAGACTCTATACACAGTAATAAATGGGATGGATATGAAGATCCGTGATCCCGTCCCGCGATGCATCAGTGTTGACCTCACAGATATTTCATTGAAGGTGGGAAACAGTTCCGATCTGACTTATACTTACTGGAGGAATAGCCAGGCGACTATACCATTACCCAATCCCAGCAGGGTTGGGGTTAGTGGGGTGTATTATGTCAAAGGCATGAGTTCTTCGGGTTGCATCAGAATATTGCCTACCCGCGTGACCATTGTACAGGTGCCAAAGGTTATATTAAACCGGGTATTGCAGGCAGATTATCCTGAAACAATTGATTTGACTAAAGCATATACGCCTGCGCCTGATCTAACCTATAGCTATTGGATGGATAATGAAACCACAATTCCGCTCCGTGATCCCGATAGAATATATAAAAGCGGGATCTATTATATAAAAAGCACGAGTAATGGGGGCTGTGTTAGTGTCACCCCGGCACCGGTTGAGATATTCGTACCCGAAATGGCTATACCCAATATTTTTACTCCTAATGGAGATAAGGTTAACGATGAACTAACTGTATTATTGAATGAAGAAATAAAAGTTAAAAGTTTCAGGATATTTAACCGCTGGGGGGATGTGGTTTTTACTACTCCGGATATCGAAAATTACTGGACCGGAATTAAAGAGAGTATTCAGGTTCCTACCGGAGTTTATTATTGGGTCTTCGAAGGTATAAGGAATTCAAAACCGTATTCGCGATCCGGATACGTTACCCTGGTAAGGTGAAAAAGCCCTTTTTCTGATTCTGAATAAGTTTCAGGTACAGAAAAAGGGCTCTTTAAACTTATTTTACGTTGAAATTGATCTGGTGGTCGCCCCAAATCAAAGAAACAAGACCTGATTTTGCGATCTTAAATGTCATACGCTCGGTAAAACTTGCCGATTTAACCGGTTTTACTGTAAAACGCATTGCATCCTGTGCCTGGTCGTATTCTGTACCCGACTGGTTCCATGACTTGTTGATCATTACAGTCCATTGGTTTTCACCTGGAATGGTGTACAGACTGTATTTACCTGCCGGAAGAGATTTACCTTCAACCTTTACAGCTTTACTTACTTCAAAAACTGTAGCCTCATTGGCTCCTGTACGCCAAACTTTGCCATAGGTAGCTATTTCTTTACCAATGGTACGGCCTTTAACTCCTGGCTGACTGTAATCGATACTGATTTTTACCCCTGCGCTTGTAGTTTCAGAAACTTTAGCCGCTGGGCTTGGCCTTTGAGCACATGCAGTAAATCCGCTGAAAAGGCCTGTCATTAATAATAGAACAAATAGTTTTTTCATGTTTATGGGTTTTTAACAAATATAGATAAGGAAGCTAGTAATTATGAAATTGAATAATATTATTACAAGAATAATTAGCTGAATTAGGATTTATAGGATGATAGGATTATAGGATTAGAGTTATTATGGGTACTATCTGAATTAGGATTTATAGGATGATAGGATTATAGGATTAGGTTGATTTAGGGATATTGTGTGAGCTAGGATTAATAGGATGAAAGGATTATAGGATTAGGGAGTGCTTAATTAACTGTTAAATTATATAAATGCTTACTAAAAAAGTTAAATCGACTCTTACAAAAGATGATTTAAACCTGTTAACCCATCATCCTATTAATCCATAATCCTATTAATCCTTTCATCCTCTAATCCTAACTCCTCTAATCCTAA
>CAYJAM010000283.1:0-4109 GCA_964367725.1 uncultured Sphingobacterium sp.
CGCAATGACATACTATTGGTGATTTCACCTCTCGGCTTTCCCCTTTCAGCTTTTCCCTTTCAGCTTAATTTCCCCTTTCAGCTTAATTTCTCCTTTCAGCTTACCTACCTCCATTCTTTATATCGGTTAATCAGCCCATTAGTCGAAGCATCATGCCCACTCACAGGCTGATCATCCTCCAGCTCAGGAAGAATGCGCCCTGCCAGCTGCTTTCCAAGCTCAACACCCCACTGATCATAGCTGAAAATATTCCAGATAATGCCCTGAACAAATATTTTATGTTCGTAAATCGCGATGAGCGAACCTAAAGTAAAAGGGGTTATTTTTTTGATAAGGATTGAATTTGTTGGTCTGTTCCCTTCAAATACTTTAAAAGGAGCCAATTTCTCTATTTCATCAGCATTCTTGCCGGCAGCTTTTAATTCTTCTTCAACTTCTTTCCGGCTCTTGCCATTCATCAATGCCTCTGTTTGGGCAAAGAAATTTGAAAGTAATAACTGATGATGATTTGCAATTGGATTATGGCTTTGCGCCGGGGCTATAAAGTCGCAGGGGATGAGTTTTGTCCCCTGATGGATGAGCTGATAGAATGCATGCTGCCCATTGGTACCCGGCTCTCCCCAGATTACAGGACCGGTTTGATAATTTACCGGATTACCATTTCGGTCGTTGGATTTGCCATTGCTCTCCATATCCCCCTGCTGGAAATAGGCCGCAAAGCGGTGCATATACTGGTCGTATGGAAGTATCGCCTGACTTTCAGCGCCAAAAAAATTGGTGTACCAGATCCCCAGAAGTGCAAGAGTAACAGGTATGTTTTCCCTGAAATCACTATTCCGAAAATGATTATCAGCTTCATGCGCTCCGGCAAGTAATTCTTTAAAATTTTTAAATCCTATTCCACAGGAAATACTTAGGCCAATAGCACTCCAGAGTGAATAACGCCCTCCAACCCAATCCCAGAATTCAAACATATTGGCCGTATCGATTCCGAATTTCGCTACTCCTGTTTCATTTGTAGAAATAGCTACAAAATGTTTTGCAACAGCAGTCTCATTACCCCCACTTTTTAAGAACCAATTGCGTGCTGAATAAGCATTGGCCATCGTTTCCTGGGTAGTGAAGGTTTTAGATGCGATCATAAAAAGCGTTGTTTCCGGATCAAGTTTTTTGAGTGTTTCGACGATGTGTGAACCATCAACATTAGACACAAAATGGAGCTTAAGATGATTGCTGTAGGACTTTAAAGCTTCAGTAACCATCACCGGACCGAGATCAGAACCCCCAATGCCAATATTAACAATATCGGTAATAGATTTGCCGCTATATCCTTTCCATGCTCCGGAAATAACCTGATCTGAAAACTGTTCCATTTTATCCAAAACCCTGTGGATATCAGGTAAAATATCTTTGCCATCAAGTATGAAACCAGTCCGCTTAGGATTACGCAATGCCGTATGAAGCACAGCCCTGCCTTCTGTTTCATTGATAATCTCGCCATTAAACTGCTGTTTTATCGCATCTTTTAGCCCACATTCTTCTGCCAATTGCAGCAATAAATCATGAGTATGGGAATTAATGCGGTTTTTTGAAAAGTCGAGCAAAATGTCGCCAAAGCTGATTGAAAACTGTTCAAATCGCTTTTGGTCCTTAAAAAGATTCCGTAGGTTTTCTTTTTTTATCTGCTCAAAATGTTTTAAAAGTGCCTTGTAAGCATCTGTGGAGCAGAAATCTATTCTTGGAAGCATAGGATCGGTTAATTGAATAAAGAAAAATCATTCTAGTATAGTAAAATTAGATTTTATATCTATTAATTTGAACTAATTTCCAACCTGACCAATATTAAATTAATGAAAAGATTATTAAGTATTCTGCTTCTGGGCTGCTGGATTCCCCTGTCGGCACAGACCAAGGCCGATGATGTAAAGACATTTACATTAAAAAACGGCATGAAATTCCTGGTGCTTGAGGATAGTTCTATTCCAAATGCCAATATGTACCTTTTTTATAAGGTAGGATCCAGGAATGAATATCCGGGAATTACCGGATTATCCCACTTCTTTGAGCATATGATGTTCAATGGTTCAAAAAAATTCGGACCGAAGATGTTCGATCAGACCATGGAGTTTAATGGAGGTGCAAACAATGCCTATACGACCCAAAATGTAACTGTTTACACAGATTGGTTTCCGGTAAGTGCTATGGAAACCATTTTTGATCTCGAATCCGACCGTATCTCCAGCCTGAGTATAGATCCGAAAATGATTGAAAGTGAGCGTGGAGTCGTATTGTCGGAGCGCAGTACTGGTTTGGAAAATTCACCCTGGAATATGTTGAGTGATGCAGTTAATGCAACAGCTTTTCAGGAACATTCTTACCACTGGACAGTGATAGGCTATGAAACTGACATCAAAAACTGGACTAAAGAAGATCTTGAGAAATATTTCAAGACCTATTACGCGCCAAATAATTGTGTAGTAGTAGTTTCAGGGAATGTAAAAGTGGATGAGGTTAAGCGTCTGGCCGAAAAGTATATGGCTCCAATTCCGGCAAGTGACCCGCCAAAACCTGTTCATCTTGTTGAACCCCCGCAATCCGGTGAACGAAGGATTTTGGTGCAGAAGGAAGTTCCAAGTCCTCACATGATGATTGGCTATCATACGCCTGAAGCAAAGAGCAAAGATTTTTATGCGCTAAGTATACTTAGTTCAGTGCTTTCAAACGGTAATTCTTCACGATTGCATTCAGAGCTGGTCGATAAAAAACAGTTGGCCTCAATGGTTGGGACTGATTTCAGCGAAAGCTTTGATCCTAATCTTTTTTATATCTATGCCATTGCTGCTAAAGATGTAAAGGAATCGGATATCGAGAGTGCTGTTTACTCTGAGATCGAGAAGATTAAAAAGGATGGAATTACTGATCAGGAGCTGCAAAAGATTAAGAACCAAAAGTTAATGGAATTTTACGGACAGCTTGAGACCATTAATGGCAAATCAAATAATATCGGAACGTATGAGCTTTTCTTTGGCGACTACCGCAAGATGTTTGATGCCCCGGCAGAATTTTCGAAGGTTAGTGTTGAAGATGTTAAGCGTGTGGCAAACGAATACTTCAAAAAGTCAAACCGGACGGTCGGTATTTTAAAAGCTAATGTGGAGGAATAAGAAATGAAGAACATTAAAAGATACACCAGCCTTGTTCTTACTGCTTTGATGATATGCAGTACAGCAATTGCCCAGAATACACCGGCAGCATTTAAAGTGCCGGCATATGAGAAACTTGTTCTGCCTAATGGTTTGACCATTTATTTGATGGAACAACATGAAGTTCCTGTTATCAGCTTATCTGCTATAATTCCTGCAGGAGCGATATATGATGGAGCCAAGTCAGGATTAGCCAGTTTAACTGCTGCAGGCCTGCAATATGGAACAAAGAGTTACAGCAAAACTAAAATAGAAGCGGAACTGGATTTTATTGGCGCAAGCCTGAATACCTATGCAAACAAGGAATCTGCAGGGCTATCTTCAAAATTTGCAGCAAAAGATGCTGATAAAGTCCTTCCAATTTTAAAGGAAGTTCTTGTTGACCCTGTATTTGATCAGGAGGAGTTTGAAAAAGAACGGAAACGTGTCCTTTCAAGCCTTGATCAGGCAAAACTTAGTCCGCGAAATGTGATTAATGCTTATTGGGATAAGTTCATCTTCGGGGATCATGTCTATGCCAACCCGGTAAGCGGAAGTCCGGCTACCGTTGGAAAATTCATCATCGAAGATTTGAGAGATTTCTATAAATCTAATTATGGTCCGCAGGGATCTGCCATTGCTATTGTGGGTGATTTCAATTCTCAGGAAATGAAAACCCGACTTAGAAATTTATTCGGTGGCTGGAAGAAAACAGCTAGTGTACAGAAGAATCTTGCTTTAACAGTATCACTTAACCCCATCCAATCTGCCCGTGTCTTGCTTGTCAATAAAGAAGATGCACGTGAGACAACCTTTTATATTGGAGGGCCGGGTATTCGTCGTGATAATCCCGATTTTGTAGCGATTGATGTCGTGAATACTGTTTTTGGAGGTCGCTTTACATCCTGGTTAAATGATGAGCTCCGT
>CAYJAM010000284.1:0-4102 GCA_964367725.1 uncultured Sphingobacterium sp.
AAATAGGCTCCATGGCGAACGAGTCGGTATGGCAGTGAATTATTGAACCCACCAAGCAAGATGCCATAGCGCAAGTAGGGGTGAACATGCTTATGAGTCGAGGCTTTAGCACTATATGTGAGCGCATCATGCGTTGAAATTTTAGAATCACCGATCTTGCATTCAATGATGACACGTGGGGTCCAAGTACCATCGTCCCTGTGTTCACTGATTAAAATATCAGTTTGATAAGTGGGCGAATGTCCGCCTAAATCAGGAATAGAGCGCCCTTTGTTATCGAAACTATAGGAAAGAATCTCATGGGCATAAGTCAACTCAAAATGAGCTCTAGCCTGTATCAGAGAGCCTTTCGATCTTCGTTGTCGAAGTTGTTTGTCAAGTCTTTGTACTAGTGTTTCTACCCATTCACGCTCTGTAGTCAAGTTTTTATCCTTTCAAAATTAGGCACTAAGGGCTGGAAGTGGTTGGAAAATCAGGCTTAATTGAACGGGATTGAGATCATCCGTACCCCGAATTGAGATTATCTGGTGTTTTCAGCTCACTTTAATTGAGATTATAAATGCGCCCGGATGCACTTTAGTTGAGACTCAGCGCACTTTAACTGAGACTGGCGCGAATTAACTGATACCGGGCGCACTTTAATTGAGAATGACGAAAACACCTTCTGAGTCTGAGTTTCGGGGTGCGAATCAATCCCAGAGCATCATTATCAGCCTCCAAAAGTGTAAAGAAACCCGATACGATGACCCCATTTTGAAATTCAATTCTTGTACAGGGTTTTTAGACACCCAGGAATCCGATTCTTTCGTTCAAACTGTAAAGAAACTGAATGCGTCTAAAAAACGACCGTATTCCTTACAGGCTGGGCGTCACCGGATGTGGTGCGGATAATCTCAATTAAATCGCTCCAGTCTCAATCAATTTGTATCCGTCTCAATCAATGTGCGCCCAGTCTCAATCAATTTGCGCCAGAAATCACGGATGATCTCAATCCGCCACAGCTATAGAGGATAAGACTATAAGAATTTGATGTAGAATGGCAGCCTCGAAACTGCAAATCAGCTGAAAATTGCAGGCAGACATCACTTTAAACAAGTAGAAGAGACATGTCAAAAGCTTCAGTAAGGATTTCAGTAGCTCTGTTAGGGGTGTCTTTATCTATCGCGAACTGTTTGCCCAGTTTTTCTGATACTGGAAACGAGAAACAAAAAACTATTCATTCACTAGATATGAATAAAATGCCGGTAGGAAGAGCCATATCCGAACTTGCTGAGCGTGGGAACATAAAAGTTATGATGGATAGGCCAGTTGGTGATGCCCTTGTATCGTTGAATCTAATTGATGTGACCCCAAAAGATGCGCTTGAAGCTTTATTTAAGCAGGCTAATTTACATTACGACTTTGTTTCAGATGACATGGTTGTTGTTACCGATGCGCCGCCGGTGAAGGCACTTGACGCCAAGGCAGAAGTCATCGGTGGACTATCTAAGGCAACAAAAGTACTAAAGGGCAAAGTTGAGCATAGCCAAAATTTATTGCCGCTGGATGCATCGCTAAGAGCTGGCGCCCAATTTGATATGACTAAACTGAAGGCACTTTCCCCAAACAATTTCTGGTATCGGCTTCCAGCTTGGTCAACTGGCACCTGGCATCGAGAAACTTCCACAACTATTCATGTACGCAAGTTTAAAAGCGATGCGAGCTACAGTTCGGCAGTTTTAGCTAGGTATGGTCTGGGTCCGAAAGAAAAAATGGACGACTGGGAGACTGATACTCATATCGCAAGAAGTGATGAAACTTGGGGCTTTCAAAAAGATCGTGATGGCGATATTTGGGAGTTCGGCTACAACAATTATCAAACTTTGACTGAAGGGGAGAGGACTTATACAGTCAGCTTTGTCAAAGATGTTGAGGTGATAGAAGTTTCGGACACAAAGGTCGTCCTGAAATATATCGCTACTAGACTGCTCATAGGCAAATATTCACGCCGGATTGGAATCGCTCGACAAACTGAATCTATTCAAACTTACACCGCTGCCGGTGGCAACATGAGACGGGTTGTTGCTTCTGTAAAGTCTTTCGATGAAGATGGGCAACCAGAAGCGGAAACCAAACTATTATCTTTGCAACTTCGCACGAAAGCTTTTCAGCCATGGAATGTTTATGAGGGACGTGATATGCGTGCTTTGTTTACTGAATATCTTGTTTCGCATGATATGAAAGATCTTGTACCGGTCACTTTGCATCAAAGCAAATGATCTCCGCAAGGCTGTCAACAGCGAACAAAGCGAAAGTCTTTGTCCCTATTTGGGTACAATCATGGGATTACAAACTACTGATGAGTAGAATATGCGTAGTTTAAAACTAATCGCTTTATCAATTTTGCTATTCTCTCAATTTGCAAGTCCGGTAGTTGCTTTTGATAGTTTAGATGAATACTGGCCACATTCCCAAAGTCCTACTTCCATTCTTGAAAAGGGCCTTGGACCGCAAGATTCAGAAGTTAGTCTTATTATAAATAATAGACCAATTTTGCTTGGTTCAGACAAACACAAAGATCGCTCTGCTGTTTCGGCGGAGCTATCCAAAGCATTATCTATTGCTCGCCAAGCAAGAACAGAGTCATTACCTGTACTGGTGGCGACGAGACCAATTGAGGATTTACCTAAGGTCAAAATAGCGCTAGCTAGAGCATCCAATCCAAATCTTTCGATGAGCAGTACAGGTGGAGAAATTAATATCTATTACAAACCACCGGCAGGCTTTCAGGCTTCTTCTGATGTTTTAGTGCAGGCACTTCAAGCTCTTGCAGTCGTGCACTTCAAAGCCAGACAGTATCCTGACGCAGTCAGTGCGCTAGAAGAATGCTTGGAAGTGCAAAAGAAAAAAGATCCAAATTCGCTGGCAGTAACAGATTCGCTCGATTTTTTGGCTTTGGTTTATCGCTCTTCTGATGAGTTTGATAAAGCAGAATCGAGCTATTTAAAAGCGCTTGCCATCAGACAAAAAACTTTATCTAGCACAGATCCTGCGATTGGTAAGAGTTACATGCATTTGGCTGATTTGTACTACGACAAGGGTGAATCAGAAAGAGCGCTTAAACTTAGAAAGAAAGCCGAATCATTGATGGAAACGAGTCAAATTCGGATAGCTAAAAGACCTGTCCCAACATCAATTTCTGCACCGACTTACAATTGTTGGCCCGATATAATTGCAACAGGGCAGGGAATTACAGAAGCGCACAAGAATCATCAAGCAGCTGTTGGAGGTGAAATTGAAGCGATTAAAGCGCTTATCAGAAGCCTCTTACCAGAAGAAAATTCATACATCTACGGAACTGCTCAGTGTCCGATCGATCGCACAGACAGTCTTGTTTTTAACAAGTCTATCCGCGAGCCTCAAGGAGGCAAGACAGAGAAAGAAGCGCCAGAAACTGGCAAAACTAAGGTTTCCGATTTAAAAGGCTTTCCTGTGGTGCTATGTTCATCGCAAGTAAAACTGGAAATCGACGGAGTAATTGCTTCTTATGCACGTCAATATGGATTTAATACCGAAGACTATTTGAAAAATTGGCCCGGAATTCGTGAACAAGCCGCAGAACTTATTCTCAACATGGTCCCGGTTGTAAATCGTCTCAGTCCTAGAATTGAAGAGACGAATAACCATGGTGAATTCGAGATGAAGGAAGTCAAAAAAGGCGACTACTATGTTTTTGGATATTTGGTAACATCATCAGTCGCGATGTATTGGCTTCAACGTGTTCCAATAACAGGTCGGGGGCCATTTCGTGTTGATTTTTTGCGTGACAACGCAATAATACTTTGGGAGAAGAACAAGGTTGCTCCTACAACGCAGCCATTAATTCCGGCTACAGGCTCTGCTGGAACGTTTTTGGTGCCTCCTCCCCCGCCTGTAAGCCCTGGCCTATTTCCTAGCACTCGAAACTAACACGCCATTGCCCGTTGAATGCAAAATCGATTTTACCGCTAATATCATAAGTAAACTATCAATCAAGCGTTGATTGTTCCGATAACCCTATTCTGTTTTACTCATAATTCTAAAATCCCGAGATCAAGCTTGCCGCATGCTCTCGGGATTTCTT
>CAYJAM010000285.1:0-4071 GCA_964367725.1 uncultured Sphingobacterium sp.
CTCTATTTACACACCCTTCATCCACTCTTTGTATTGAATTATTACAAGTCTATTACTCTGTTTCTCTTCCTGTAACAACTCCATTGAGCAAGAGAATCTTTTAGGCAGATGGAACTATATAAAAGTAGTAAATGCCGATCCTGAGGATATTACAAGCGATGAGGAGCTTAAACAGGCTTCTCCGGCAATTATTTTTACGGAAAGCAATGATCTTATCATTGAATGGGGAGGCAAACAATTGTCAAAGGGTAAATACAAACTAGACGGTAAAATGATCAGGTATACTGAATCTTTAGAAGGGGGGAGAACGAGAGAATTCCCGTTTTTGATCAGTAAACTAAGTGATACTGAACTGGTGTTTCAGACTATGGAAAAGAATTATAGCCGGGTAACAGCAATAAAACAACGCTGACAGGGTTCAAAACCCTGTCAGCCTTAATATTATTTTAATTTCTTTTTGGATCCTTTATCTTCAACAGCACCCTTAGTCTTAGCAGTCTGCTGTTGTCTCATATAATCTTCCATTCTTTTCTGAAAACCTGAAGTTTTCTTTTCTGAAGCAGGTTTCTTTTTATTTTCCTGGATCTGAGCATGAATCTTATTGTCATCAACAAACATTCTGATGATATATTGCTGCGCAAAAGTCATCATATTGGCAAGGAAATAGTAATAGTTCAAACCTGCGGGAAAACTATTCAACACCCCAAAGAATATGATTGGAGTGATATACCCAATATATTTCATTTGACCTGTTGCACCCGAAACCTGGTTATTGAAATAGGTGTAGATCAAGGTTGAAATAGTCATCAAAATACACATTAAACTAATGTGGTTTCCGAGGAAAGGTACTTCAAATCCTAATTTAAAGAAGGCGTCATAAGTTGATAGATCTTCCATCCAGAGGAAGCTTTGCTGACGCAATTCAAATAAGTTCGGGAAGAAGAAGAAGAATGCCATGATGATCGGAAGCTGCAAAAGCATCGGAAGACATCCACCCAGGGGATTTACACCGGCTTTTTTGTATAGCTTCAAGTATTCCTGCTGTAACAATGTAGGGTTATCCTCGCCAACTTTACCTTTGATCTCTTCCATCTCAGGCTTTAGAACACGCATCTTGGCCATTGATAGATACGACTTATAGGTAAGTGGTAACAATACCATCTTAAGAAGTATAGTCAATACAAGAATAATCAATCCATAACCCCATCCAAATCCCTCAAGAAAGTTAAAAACAGGTAGTACAACCCATCTGTTAATATACTTTAATGGCCAGTAACCAAGATCTATTTGTTTTTCTATATCAAAGCCCTGTTTTTCAAGGATATTTAATTGATTTGGGCCAAAGTAGAATTCCATTGGAAAGGAGTTGATTGCCTGTCTCTGGAAAGGTATTTGCATTTTGGCAGCAAAGCTTTTTACAGTTCCTGCATCTGGACTTGTATTAACCCCTAATTCTCCACTATCAAAACTATTTTTTGCGATCAGTACATTGGAGAAGAAATGTTGCTTGAAGGAGAACCATTTGATTTTACCTTCTTTTATCTCCTTAGTCTCTGATTCTGAAAGACTTAAATGGTCGATACTTTCATCGCCCTGTTTATAATAGGCACTTGAATATTTTTGTTCGCCAGGCAGATCCTTTTCCTTCTGTTTGAGGACGGATTCCCAGTTCAGGGTAATGTGTTGTTGGGTGGGTGCTACCACATCCTGCATACCTGTTGTGGTAATGGTAAGTCCAACATTATAACTTTCACCTTTCAGGCTATAGATATAATCGATGTATTTTCCCTCAGAATGGGTTAACCTCATTGTCAATGATGAGGAATCAGATTTTGTGACGCTTAATGATTTACCTGAAGGAACAAAGTATAGATCGTTTGTGTTAATGTTCTGTCCTGCAGATCCAAAAATTAAACCGAACTTATTTCCTGCACCTTCGAACATGATTAAAGGCTCCTGAGTATAAGTTTTGAAGTTTTTTAATTGAACTGAGGCAATTCTACCACCTCTCGGACTGATTCTAACCTTTAGGAACTCATTTTCAAGGATAACAGGTTCATTGCTGCCTGATTGTGCTGATCCGAACGGACCAGATTTTATTAATGTTGAATCAATAGCTGGTGCTTCAACAACCTTGGCCGTATCGGCAATGGCGACTGCTGGTGCCGCTTCACTTTTTGTTACCCTTGCTAGTGAGTCCTGAGTTTGTTTGGCTTTTTCTCTTTTGATATCTTCATCAGAGGGTTGCATCAGATAAGTTGACCCAACTAATATGATTAATATCAAAAAGAGTCCTGTGAAAGTATTTCTATCCATTATTTTTATGCTTTATTGCTAAAATGCTTTACTTCTTTTTCGAGTAGCTTAAAGCGGCGGCGACAAAGTTAACAAAAAGTGGATGAGGATTATCAACTGTTGATTTTAATTCGGGGTGAAATTGACCTCCAATAAAAAATGGATGGTCTTTTAATTCTACTATTTCAACCAGATTGTTCTCAGGATTAATACCCGATGCTATCATTCCTGCTTTTTCAAATTGTTGTAAGTAGGAATTGTTGAACTCGTAGCGATGACGGTGACGTTCAGTAATACGGCTCTTTCCGTAAATAGCAGCTGATTTGCTTCCCTTTTTAAGATCACAGGTATAGGAACCCAGACGCATTGTACCGCCCTTGTTTTTAATCTTTTTCTGCTCTTCCATCATCGAGATAACCGGATCTTTGGTATTCTCGTTCATTTCAATACTATGCGCTTCTTTGAGCCCCAGAACATTACGGGCAAATTCAATTACCGCGCATTGCATGCCCAGACAAATTCCAAAAAAAGGAATTTGATGTTCCCTGACATATTTTATAGCCTCAATTTTACCTTCAATTCCACGGCTCCCAAATCCAGGAGCGACCAATACACCATCAAGCCCCTTTAATTTTTCTGCAACATTTTCAGAGGTGATATTTTCGGAATGAATTGATTTTACTCTGACTTTGCATTCATTTTTTGCCCCTGCATGAATAAATGCCTCGGTTATCGATTTGTAGGCATCGGGAAGCTCAACATATTTCCCTACCAAACCTATATTGATTTCGGCTGTAGGGTTTTTAAGGCGACCCAGGAAATCTTTCCAGTTTTCAAGATCAGGTTCATTTTTATTGGCAAGTTTTAATTTGCTCAGAACAGTTTTATCAAGCTGCTCTTTCAGCATCAACAGGGGAACATCATAAATTGTTGATGCATCGATCGATTCAATCACCGCATTAATGTTAACATTACAGAAAAGTGCGATTTTTTTGCGCAACTCCTGTGGGATATGGTGCTCAGTACGGCAAACTAAAATATCAGGCTGAATACCATATTCAAGCAGCATCTTAACTGAGTGCTGGGTTGGTTTTGTTTTTAGTTCACCCGCAGCGGCCAGATATGGAATAAGTGTAAGATGGATTACCAAAGAATTACTTGAACCAAGTTCCCAGCGTAATTGGCGCACAGCCTCAATGAAAGGGAGCGACTCAATATCACCAACAGTACCACCCAATTCTGTAATTACGATATCGTAATCACCTGTTTCACCCAATATTTTCATATTGCGTTTGATCTCGTCGGTGATGTGCGGAACTACCTGTACTGTTTTGCCCAGATAAGCTCCTTCACGTTCCTTATTGATCACATTCTGGTAAATTCTACCGGTAGTAATGTTATTAGCCTTAGAGGTTGGAACATTCAGAAAGCGCTCATAATGACCTAAATCCAGATCTGTTTCAGCTCCATCTTCAGTTACATAACATTCGCCATGTTCATAGGGGTTTAAAGTTCCCGGATCGATATTGATATATGGATCGAACTTTTGAATAGTTACCCGGTAACCTCTTGATTGAAGAAGTTTGGCCAGAGAGGCGGAAATAATACCTTTTCCTAACGACGAAGTAACGCCGCCCGTAACAAAAATGTATTTGGTCATGATATCTGAAGGATTTGCTAAGAATGCTTTATTATTTGATTGGGATATCCCTTGTCTCAGCTAATAAAAAACATCGTTTTGTACGGGATTCAAAAGTAGGATATTTTTTGATAATT
>CAYJAM010000286.1:0-4063 GCA_964367725.1 uncultured Sphingobacterium sp.
AAGTTGGCGATTTCGGAGACGAAAACTGTTGGCAAGCACTGCACTTGATGCGAAGTACAAATGTTTATTTAACTACTGAACCGCCAATGTCTTGTAGCTGCTGTACCAAATGCCCATCTGTCTATCCGAATCTTTGCAGTATCAAGGTTGAATATATTGTGTCCTTAAAGAAACGAATTAGAATGATGTCTTAAATAGTTTGCCACTATTGTCTCTGTCATGTAATTCCATTATAATTTCTTCATCAGTAAACATAATAGGGTTGTCATTTTGATCTCTTGGAAGGTCGTCTTTAATTATGCTTAAAATATATTGGATATTATACTTGGTGCAATATTCTTTTATCAAGTTAAGCAAACGAATACGGATTTTATTTTCTTGATTTGAAAACACATCATCATGATAGACAAACTTAAAATAAGATTCACTTGAATACTCAGCTAAAATTGCTAAGTCAAAAGCAACACAGAGCATTTTTCTATAAGTATTGCCATCGCCTTTTTTTGTTTCTCCTACACGGTAGCCGTACTCAACATTATTGTTTGAGTTTTTAGAAATAGAAATAATTGCTGGGTAATTCAAAATGGCTCGTGCAAATTCAGAAAAATAATTTCTAACTCTTATGTATTTTGGATTGCTTGAAGTGTTGTCAATAATAGCTGACAATTTTTGAACAGCTATTTTCAATTCATCACCTAACTTGTCTATTTCAGATTTTTTAGATTCAATAATTTTTATTGAGTCTAATTGAGCTTCGTGTCTTGCTATTTCATGCTCAAGCCCGATTAACTCGTTTTGATATTCCTTTAGTTTTTTAATAATAGAATTGTCTTGAATCACATCTCTGAATTTTTCTTTCTCCTTATTCAAATTGAAAAGGGAAATTTTGACTTCTCGTAATTCTTCGGTTTTCTTTGAAAGCGTTTCTTTCAAAAGGTCTTTCCGTTCAACTGTGATTTGCTTATTGAATTCAATAAGTTCTTCGTAAGATTTTGCAAGCTGGTCGGGAAAATGAAGTTCCACTTCACCGAATACTTCTTTGATTAATTCAAAGTCAAAACTGAAATCGCTTTTTAGTGATTCAGTTATTTTCTTTACTTCAAACTGCAAATTGTAGGAGTGTTTGTTTAACTCTCCAATTTTTGTCTCTATTTCATCAACTAACTCAACAATTATTTTGTTGTCCTGATTGTAAAAATTTAAGCTGTCTAGTTCTTGTTTTTTTTCTTGCTTCGACTTAGTCAATACTTGGATAAATCCTTCCACTTCATCTTTCTGATTAGAGTTGATATTAAATCCTTCCTCTTGCTCTCGAATGACTTTGTTCTTCTGTTTAATTTCTTCTTCAACAATATATTTCTCAGCAATAACCGTACTATCAAAACCTAGTAATGAAAACATGAATGTTTTCCATTTTTTTTCATCAAAGGTGAACTTACTTAGCTTAAATAAATCTGTATAATCTCCTTCGTCAGGAATTCTCAATGAATAATTAATTGTGTCACGGTAGTCAAGTCCCGGATTCCTTTTAAAAAAGTCAAAGTTTAAATATTCATTCAGCTTCTCTTTTGCCTCGTCAATACCGATACTTTCAAAATCCCAGGATTTCGGAATTTCAAACCCACTAACACTACTTTCAGATAGCTTCAACGAAATTTTTGAGCTGTCTGCGACTGTTCTTTTAATCGTCAGATAAGAACCTGAATTAAGAAGCAACTCTAAATAAAACTCATAGCCGTTGAATTTAAGAGTGTTGGTCTCGTTGTCTTTTGTTGAAGTGAGAAAATGTTTTTTGGGAACTACTTTTTTTAATAAAAGAAAGTCAAGTAATCGTATAAACTTTGTCTTGCCAATGGAATGTGAACTGTTAGGACTTGCCTTAGCTTTAACATCAGCAAATATCACATTCAAACCAAGATTGAATTCGGTGTTGTGAAATGCTTTATTGCTGTATAGTTTACTAAGTTTCATTTTTTAATTGTGAAGGAGTAAATAGAATTGTTGTATTCAATTTTGTTTAGCAAGAAAAGAAAGTTTAATGCATATGGGAAAATATGTCTTGAATCCTCTCCAAGCGTTTTATGAACTTCCATTTCAAGCTCATCATAAGTCAAGACATTGATTTTTTGCAATGCCCTAATGATTGAGGCACTCACATTAATCACTGAGTTTTTTAAGTCAAAATATTTGTCTGGCGTTATCATGGCTTATTTTCTCCTATGTCGCATTGGAAATACATGAAGTGAAGTAAAATTTGTAGCGTTCTTCTGTCAGCTAATAGTTGTGGAACCTGTTCTTTGCAAATGTTTTCTATTGTTTCAAAAATTTGGTCAAACTCTTCAAACTCACTTCGCTTTACTAAGATTACTTTTTGCAAGTCAGTTGTTATGTTGTAATAAATCTTTTTGAAATTCCTGTTTTCAAACTTCTCCAAAAATTTTGCAAACTGTTCGAAGAAGGGGAGTGATTCTTGTTGAATTAGTTTTATATAACCTTCGCTAAGATTGTTGATTCTATTTTTCTCCGGAAAATCTGTCCTGTGAATGCTTTGAATTGAAACGGAAATATTTTTAATCAAATTTGAATTTTGACTTGAAAACTCTTCAAGGACTTTTGCAATATCATGAGGTGTTATGTCTTCAATGAAATGTCCTTTCAACTTGTAAACATGGCTTTCCAAAATTGAAAGAATCTTTTCCTGTTTTGCAATATCATTTAGTGCTTTGATTGCTTTTGAAAGGTCTTCAATGTCCAAAATGTTTATACTTTTGTCAAAAGTATATTTTCCCTGAGTGTCAAAAGAGACAGAGTAATTCTTTTTACTTGTCGTAATTAAAAAGTAATGTGTTGGATAAGTTTCGTAAACTTTGTGAGTAATGTTTTTACTAATCTTGTCCTTAATATAGTCAGAAGTATCAGTTGCGGTTACAGAAACACCAATTCCACTTTTTGTATCTCCCAAATCAATTGCAGGGAAATTTGATTTTTTTGTATTGAGGTTAACCAGATTCCATCCGTAAATTTCATTCAGGATTAAAGCCGCCAAATCTTCATTGGTATTGTTAACATCATTAAGTTGTGAAGCGGAACTCAACTCAGTAAACACTCTCCAATGAGTGAGTTGTTCAATTATTTTTCTGATGAGTTGAAGATTTTCCATTGGTCACAAATATAGTTAAAGAAGCAAGATACTTGCCTGGTATCAGCTTTTCAGTCTAGTTATAAGTCTGTTTAGTAAGTAATCCAAAATTGTTCGTTCCATGTTTGTCAGTTTAATTTTAGCAGTGTCGTCATAGGGTTTCCGCCAACTTGTACATAAGGATGATAAACCACCACAAGCCCACCAAATTCAGTTGTATTGTGACATGTTTCTCATCCTTTATTAAAACTCTTCAATTTCATCCCACCTCTTTCATCGCTTCCTTAAAACCACCTGCAATTTCCTGAGCAGTCATTCTGTTCATTGAAATATTCACTTTTAAGTTAAAGCCGCTTGAATCAGGGGCAGAGAGGCGTATATTCCTCTTTGCAAGTGCATCCGAAAAACGTTTCTTGTCAATGTTTTTTAGGTCGAGGTGCACAATGTGTGAACCGTTATTGTATTTAACAATTTTGCAGCGTTCGTCTTTCTGGATTTCAGTAAACAGATACTCTGCTTTTTGCCAGGCACTTTTATATTCCTCAATCCATGAATCAACATAATGCAGGGCTACTGCGGCAAAAGGCCAGACTGCCGGAATTCCGGCACCAAACATTCTGCGCTCATGGAAAAGGTCATGGGTAAATTCTTTTGAACCTGCAAGAACTGCCCCGCTGGCTGCATTAAAGCATTTGCAGATGGAGGTGAAGGAGGTGTCGAACATGGCTCCGTACGTTGCGGGATCAATGCCGGTATGAGCTGCTTGCACAAAAAGCCTTGCCCCATCTAAATGGGTTTTAATATCATTTGCTTTGGCATAATTAGTAATGGCTTTCATGTTTTCGAAAGCAAACAGGGTATCCTGTTGCCTGCGCACCGGACTCTCGATACATATTACCCCAACTTTCAGGGCAACCCTGCCCT
>CAYJAM010000287.1:0-4060 GCA_964367725.1 uncultured Sphingobacterium sp.
AAGGATTGGGAACTCCTTGGAAAACAGCTGGCCGAGGTGTTCTATCTTTATTTTGATAAGACAAACTAAGTTATATAACTAATTAAGATTTAGGATATAAAATATTGAATATCAATTGTTTATAAATAAAATTATGGTATTGAAATATTTGATCAGGGGAGTGTTATTATTTTTCTTCTGTTACTTAAATACGGATTTATTCGGTTCAGAATCGCCATCTAAATTTTTATCTGACTCCTCAGATTTAAATACTATTTCAACCCGGAATCTTCAAAGGACGACAAGTTTAAACGATATAAAGATCATTGTTCCTGAGGAGCAGAAATGGATGGATCTGGCCACTGAACTACAGGGTTTTATTAAGCAGAAGACAGGAAAGACTCCTGAAATTGGCCTTCCTGATCCTGCTAAGTTTGTTAAGGGATGGTCTGGCAATACGATCATACTCGGAAATCTTGGTAACAATAAACAATCAGCACGTCTATATGGCTTGCGCTTATCTTATGCAGATGCGATCTATCCTGGAAAGGGCGGTTATCAGTTACTTACATTAATCGACCCATTCGGCTTGGGGGGGAACACGATTCTGATATCCTCATCGGATATTGAAGGCGCTAAACTTGGCCTGGATCGTTTAAAGACACTTTTACAATCAGTTGATAATGGCAGAATACCCTGGCTTTTTGAATCAAAATTGCCTAAAGAAACAATTTCTTATTTCAGACCCACTATTAAATCTGTGAATGAAATGCTTTCAAAAATGAAGCCTGTGGTAAATAGTGAGCTTACTGTAGATGCCTTGTTAAATGTTTTAGCTGGAATTAAGTTATATGGAGAATACTTTCAACTTACTGCGAATCCCGAATTTGGTGAGGTTTATGCCGATTTATTGAAAGGCTTTGCCCAATTTGTAAACCAACATCCTTCTGAAGCGATTTATCAATTAAACGAGCGAAAGAACATGTGGATTCAGGGTGAAAAAATATTCCAGAACTGGACTGTTCTTGAAGCTTCTCCATATTTCTCAGATTCAGACCGTACAAAGATCCTTACAGCCCTTTACCTGGTGTGTAAGGCTAATTACATGGATAATTACCTGGTAAAGGCTCCGGAATCTGGCCCTCGCTGGAACCATGAGATATTTCCTGCGCTGTCATTGGTTGGTTCCTGTCAGTACTTTGAAAAATATTATAGCTTGCCTGAAACTGTTCAATGGAAAAATAGAGGCGAACGGATTTTTTCAGGAAATACATCCTATATAAGTCTGGACGAAGGTTCCGATTATTTGGCGCATCTTCCGGTTGCTAATATCGATTATGCGATGCTTTCTGGTGATCTCAAATTTATCAATCAGAGCCTTAGGCCAAGTGCGGATCTGCATTCTATGATGATCGATAATCTGGGAACTCTATCTGGTGGAGGTGATACCTATCCGTTTGGGATGAGCAGTGCTTATTCATGGGGCCATTCGCAGTTATTGAATGCTGCATCCTGGTATTATAATGATCCCGTTTATAACTTTCTATTGGAAAGGACCCGTACCGGTCCTTATACCGGACAGAAAATGCCTGATCTGATCTATCCAATCCATCGTTATATCGCAAATCTGAATGTTACAAGGCAGCCTGCCAGTAATTTATATCCTAAAGTTCAGGCACAGGAGATCGAAAGGGGGGTTTATGATGATCTGTTGAATCAACTTGATAATAATGTCCCTGAATTTCAAAAGGATCCAGATAATGAGGATAAGAAAAGCAAAACACAGGATAGGATCAATGTCGATCAAAAGGACTCGTTTCATAAATTAACTTTCAGATCGGGTTTCGGATTAAACGATAACTACCTTATTCTGGATGGCTTTTCTGCGGGGAAGCATGGTCATCAGGATGGGAATGCCATTTTAAACTTTAGTTCAAAAGGGAGATTGTTTCTGAATGACCGTGATTATATTCAGAATACACCGGAGTATCACTCAGGATTAGTCATAGTGAAGGATGGCAAGCAAGGGAAAAAGCCCCCATTGGTAAAACTGGATTGGGTTGCTGACCTGGATGGAACCGGAATTAGCAGCAGCAGTGTACCTGCCTACAATGGCGCGGACTGGGAACGAACAATTGTCAGTCCTGAAGGCAAATTCTTTATCATTTATGATGATCTGAAGTTTAATGAAGCCGGAAGTTTTCTGCTTAAAAATCACTGGCAATCACTTGGTAGTCCTAAAATAGAGAAGAACAGATTTCTGGTCGAGCAAAAGGGAATTAGCATGCAGCTTCAGAGTTTAAGTCCTGCAGATCTTAGACTTAAAGATATATACGGTCACTTTATTAAATACTGGAAAACTGTTGATCCTTATCCTTATGCCGAGCATGAAACTGTTTTGACCGAGGTGATCAATGAAAAAGAGTACATGAAAGGTGATCAGGCCGGTTTTATTAACGTTCTGTCCAGTCATTCTTCAGATGCTGAGCTTGTTCAGTCTTCTAAGATTGGCAAAAATGCAATTGAAATTAAATCCGGGAATCAGAAATGGATTGCTGTTAAGGATGGAATTAATACCACTGAATTTTCCAGTGATGGGAAATTTCATCTGATAGGAGATAATGAGTTTATTATAGCTTCTGTTACATCAATAAAGATTGGAGATCAAAATTTAAATTTTAAAGGTCCGGTTTTTTTTAAGTGGGATAGGAAAAGTGGTGAATGGAAAGCATTTGATTTATTGAAGGACAAGATTAAATACAAACAATCAGGGGAGACCCTAAGACAGTCCGCGATTGATTCTGGAAAAATTGAGTGGAAAGCTGATCTGAAGAGCCAGATCCTGAAGCAAATTATTTTCGTTCCGGATGCAAGGCAATTAACCAGTCAAAATCAATTCAAATCTTTGCCCGTCAATAGTTCTGACAGGATATATTCCATGAAAGAGCGGGTTAGCAGCTCATTTTCTGCAGATCTGAATGGCGATAATAATGAGGATATTTTATTGGGCGGAATAAACGGAACTGTCAATGCGATTGATTCAAAAGGAAACAAACTTTGGTCATTTTTAGCCAAAGGCAGAATCAATGAAGTAAGTCTCCAATATGCTGGTAATAAAGCACTTATATTTATTGCAACTGAGAACTGGTATGTACACACATTGGACATCAATGGAAAAGAATTGTGGAACTATAAATTTCCTGATGATCAGCCTCATCGTGAATATAAGGGCAATCTGATAGGAATAACAAATGTCAGGATTGCACACAAGAATGGCAAAGGCCAGCGGCCTGTCATCATGGTTGGCACTCAGTACAGGTATATTTATGAACTGGACATTGATGGGAAATTTAAAAATGAAACGGCATTATATTACTATGGTATTGAGGATATGGAATATGCAGATCTGGATGCTGATGGTAAAGAAGAAGGAATCTTTGCACTTGAGTACTACTATTATACGCTCATTAAGGATAATGAACTAATCACCGGGAAAACCGGAGGACCGGGATGGAAAATTGCCGATGTATTGAATAAAGGTTCTCTAACTGTTAAGCCAACGGTTCTGTTAGGAACAAAACAAAGTGAGATCCGAATGATCGGTTTTGATAAAAAAATTAAGGAATACTGGATCAGCAATGTAGGCGGGGAGGTGAATGATATCCGGCACGGAGATTTTGATGGAGATGGGAAGCTAGAGATACTTGTCGGGACCGAAGGTTTCCAATTTTATGTGCTGGATGATAAAGGGAATACAATTTTTAGAAAGACCCTGAATGACAGGGTTCTTAAAGTAGAGGGATACCAGATCAGGAATAGGGCATATTATCTCGCTGCTACGGCAGAGGGACATTTGTTTAAACTTTCGGGTACCGGAACTCTTGATGGATCAGTTCTGTTTCCTTATGAAATTTCTAATATACTTATTGAAAAGAATTCGCAAAGTTCATTGATAATCTTAGATAACGGGGATGTATATCGCTTAAAGTAAATTATCAAAATTCAAAACATGGATCATTTGTTTTTGTTAAAATGATCTAAAGCTTGTTTTACACTGCCCCGTTCTATCAATAATTCTTTT
>CAYJAM010000288.1:0-4044 GCA_964367725.1 uncultured Sphingobacterium sp.
TAATCCATAATCCTATTAATCCTTTCATCCTCTAATCCTAACTCCTCTAATCCTTTCATCCTATTAATCCTAATGCATTGACTTAATCTCCGTTAATATGATCTTAATCTCCGTATCGCCGATATTCTCTACATAATGTTTAGCACCCTGCCCCGCCCAGGATGAAGCACCTGTCTTAACCTCAGAAATTTTGGGTTCTCCATTTTCGGTGTATACTTTGACTTTCCCACCTGAAACAACATAAGATGATCTGGGTGGATGAGTATGCCAAACATCCTTCTCACCGGGTTTTACGGCATATTCCACCACTCTTACATGTTCATTTTCCATAAGCACTCTGGCCTGATTTGGAGATGTTTGAACAATATCAATGTTAACCGTGTCGGTTGCTTTCTGTGTTGAGGCAACAGTGTCTTTTGTGTCGCCTTCCATTTTACTTGAATCGCTTGTCCTGCCCTGATTACAAGCATATAAACCAGTCCCAAGCAATAATAAAATAATAATTCTTTTCATCTGAATATAAATCGTTTTATGATAATTAATAAAAAATCACTTATGCTTTTTAGAAATGAAGAATACATTTCCCATTCCCTATTTCCCATTCCCCTCTAAACCTTTGGTACCTGCCAGCCATTATGGTAACGTGCTTTCATCAACTGATTGGCATCAGCATCTGTAAATTCATTTTTTGCAGCATTCCAGTACACTTTCTTACCAGTTTTGTAGGCGATATTGCCCATTTGTGCATTGATTGCTGCAATGCTTCCGGTTTGAATACCGCATTTTAAGCGTGTGACATCATTATTTGTTATAGCATCCACAAAATTAATAGCATGTGCTTCATGTGCATTCCTTTCAGGTTTGCGATGTGCTACTTCCTCAACTTTATTGACACGCTGGCCATCCTTGTTTTCTGTTTCCGGAATTACTTTCCAGCCCCCACGGTTGACAACCAGGGTGGCATTATTTCCAATGAATGCGATACCTTCGGTAGAGCCATAATTGCCGCCATCTATGCCTGTGGCATGTTCCCAGAGCATATTAAATCCGTCATACTCGTAAACGGTTTGCAAGGTATCCGGAGTTTCAGAAGCATCATCAGGATAAGCAAATTTTCCACCTGAAGCCATGACCGATTTCGGAGCCTGTACTCCCATCGCAAATAATGCAATATCGATTTCATGTACACCCCAGTCGGTCATTAAACCACCGGCATAGTCCCAAAACCATCTGAAATTAAAATGAAAGCGGTTCTGATTGAATTCGCGTTTTGGTGCCGGACCTAACCACATGGTATAATCAACTCCAGCCGGTGCCTGAGTGTTTGCCAGTTTAGGGACAGGTTTCATCCAGCCCTGGTATGCCCAGCATTTCACCAGTCTGATCTGGCCCAACTTCCCTGATTTTACATAGTCTATGGCTTCGGCATACTGAGATCCTGAACGCTGCCATTGTCCAACCTGCACGATTTTACCATATCGCTGCTGCGCTTTCACCATGATCTGACATTCTTCAATGGTATTGGCTATCGGTTTTTCAACATACACATGTTTGCCAGCCGAAACAGCGTCCACCATGTTCAGGCAATGCCAGTGATCTGGAGTGCCTATGATGACTACATCAATGGCGGGGTCTTCCAATAATTTGCGATAATCCCTGTATTGCTTTGGCCGTTTGCCGCGGAGTTTAAATACATCTTCTGTACGCTGGTCAAGTACACTTTGATCTACATCTGCGAGTGCAATACAATTCACCTGAGGGAGTTTCAGGTGTGCATTCATGTTCGACCAGCCCATACCTTTGCAGCCGATAAGGCCGAAATTGATCTGATCGGACGCTTTAATAGTTCGGGTAAACAGCCCGAAATCTGAAGCACTGAGAATTTGAGGCATACTGATCCCGGCTCCCAGGAGCATAGTATTTTGAATGAATTTTCTTCTGGAATTATACATAGCTGGCTTTTGCTGTTTGGTTAATTGCTTTCCAATAATTTCTTTAATAACCTGATGATTAAAGCTATAAAAAACCAATAAGAAATATGCTGATTTTGAATAAATTATGAAATGCAGTTTGAAATGTACAGCAGATCATTTTTGGTAATGGATAATAAATCCATTACATCTGCAAATTCGACATGCCTTACAGAATATTTAGAATAGCCGAAATGTACATTTAGTAGTACTTAGGTCAAAAAAACCAAATTTATGGGCAAAGATCAGGTATAACTAAGCATTCATATATTTTCCGATCATGGCAAGAAAAATGTCAATGTCAAAAGGTTTTGACAGATAATCATTTGGGGCTCCCGGAAGGTTAATGGATTCGTTGAGGTCATTAGTTGCAGAAATAAGAATAACAGGAAGATTACTGGTCGAGGGCTTTTCTTTGATTTCTTTACAAATTGACTGGCCATCCAAATCTCCCAGCATAACATCCATTAAAATCAGGTCGGGCTCGAATTCTTTGATTTCTTCAAATATCCTGTTTCCGTGCGAAAGGCTATGTATTTCATACCCCGACTCCGTTAAAATAAGCTCAAGGATTTCGAGAATATCCTTGTCATCATCCAGAATCAGAATTTTTTTACTCATAAGCAATTATAAACATAGCATTTCAACAAAATTGCTATTTATTCAAGTTTCTTTAATAAAATACACAAAATGTTAAACTGTAAAGGTTTAAACCAAATTTTCAGTTTCTGATTTTAGATATATTTTAAATTCGGAACCAATACCCGGCTTACTTTCAACAATAATTTCTCCTCCAGAAGCATTTACTATTTTCTTGGCGAGATATAAACCAATTCCATGACCCTCAACATCCACGTTTAAGCGGCCATACATATTAAAAATTTTATCGAGATCACTTTCCGGAATGCCCCGCCCATTGTCTTTAACCGATATAACAACGAAGCCGCCTTCTTTCCGGGTAAGAATAGTAATTTCCGGACGTGCTTCGCCTCTGAATTTTATAGCATTTGAAATCAGGTTATATACAATACTTCTTAGGTTCTTTTTAGAAAATAAGGTATGCCTCACTCCAAGAACCCTTTTGATTACAGCGCCCGATTCTTTGATCTTATCCTCAAGGCTCCATTCTATGTTATTAATAATTTCGTCAAGGTCAACCATTTCTTTTGCGGTCATTTCATTTTCTACCTTAGCGATGGTGGCAATGTCAGTAATTAAGGCCCGGAATTTTTTAACAGAACTATTGATGATCTTTAAAAACCCCATCAGCCTGGCATCTGTCTGGGTAATTTTATTCATCATATTAATACTGGTTTCAATATTGCCAAGCGGAGCTAAAAGATCATGTGATGCTGCATGAATAAAATGGTCAAGGTCTGTATTAATTCTGATCAAAGCCTTATTCTTGATATCAATTTCCAGCTGTGTATTTTTTATTTCCGTGATGTCATTGAATGTAATTATTGCTCCATTGTTCTTATTATCAGCTTGTTGAACGTAAGGCATTGTCATTATTTGATACCACTTTCCATTAATGGTTTCAACCTCCTTCGTAATAACTGTTCCGTTTTGTAACACCTGTTTCACATCATCAATAATGGTCTCAAATTTTATATTGGTAGATATATTACTTAAAGGCCTGCCAATATCAGATTCTAACAGGTTTATTTGCTTTACAGTACCCGGCGAAAATTTCATTAACTCAAGATTGTTGTTAATGAATAACTGGCCGTTTATATTACTTCTGAAATAGTTGTTCAGATCGTCATTGATTTCAAGCAGCTCTTTGTTTTTTAACTGGTAATCAGAATTAATGGTATGCAATTCTTCATTCACAGATTGCATTTCTTCATTGGTGCTCTGCATTTCCTCATTGGCTGAGATTAATTCCTCGTTAAATGACTGCATGTTTTCATTGGAAGCATCAAGCCTTTCGTAGGTAATGTGAAGTTTGTCTTTTAATTCCTTTAGCTCATCCTCCAGACTCTTGGTATACTGATCGAGGTAGATGCTTTCATCATATACATCAGTATCCTTTTTAGCGGAAGCTGAACGATCTCTGGTAAAAATCACA
>CAYJAM010000289.1:0-4037 GCA_964367725.1 uncultured Sphingobacterium sp.
AATGCATTATATCTCTGCTCCCATATTCTGATTGTATGAGGCTTGATACCTGAAAATTGGGATAATTGAGAGATGGAAAATAAATTCATTGTTTAAATTTATGATTAAAAATTTAAACAAAATGATTTTACACAGCAATATTACAATTAAATGAAACTTAGAGTGCCTAAAAGAAACCAAAGAATCACTTAATTTTCTTCCAATACTCTTCGACAATCATCCCATTTGGCAATACGCCATTTATAGTGAGTTTGTCCTGATCTACTGTAAATTTATAGGCAATTGTAACATCTGTATTTTGTGAAGGCCGGCTACTATACTTACTGGTAATCAAAACACTATCTCCCTTAATTTCATAAATACCTGAATTGTATAATTCAGGAGGATTATTACCTTCCAGCATAAAAGCTTCGTAGGTATCCGCAGCATAGCTTCTCTGCATTTGAAATTCATTTGAAGCTTTTTGGGATCTGCCATTGTAAATACCCCCATCATATTGCCATGTTCCCTTCAGGGGACCTGTGCTGCAGGAGGAAATTAGAACCAGACACCACAAAGCAGATGATATGTTAAATAGTTTTTTCATGGTATTATTTTATCTGGAAACCCAATTAATGTCTTTTTTTAGAAGTTGAAGAGTCTTTTCTTCCTCAGAACCTGCTGTTGCGGTAAAATCATACACCCAATTAGCCTGAGGAGGCAAACTCATCAAAATAGATTCAATTCTTCCATTGGTTTCTAAACCGAACTTAGTTCCAGCGTCATATACCAGATTAAATTCTACGTACCGGCTGCGACGCTGGAATTGCCAGAGTTTTTGTTCCTCAGTAAATGAATTATTCCTGTTTCTTTGGATGATTTCGGTATAGACAGGCAAAAAGGTCCTGCCAACAGCTTTCGAGAATTCGAAAATTTCCTCCCATTCAAGACCAGCTGACTGTGGGGTTAAACGGTCATAAAATATACCTCCAACGCCTCTGGTCTCCTGTCGGTGTTTAATGAAAAAATAATCATCGGCCCACTTCTTAAACTTGGTATAAAATTCAGACTGAAACCGGTCACAGGTTTGTTTGAGTTTGGAATGAAAAAATCGGGCGTCTTCTTCGATCACATAATGCGGTGTGAGGTCTATTCCACCCCCAAACCATCGTAAATCCTTACCTGATTCTCCGGTCATTTCAAAGTACCGGATATTCATATGAATAATCGGTACCCAGGGATGATTCGGATGGATAACAATTGAAACACCCGTGGCAAAAAAATCATCCTCAGTCACACCTAAAGCTTTCTTCACAGTTTCGGGTAGTTTGCCATAGACAGCAGAAAAATTTACACCACCCTTTTCAATGATGCTTCCATCCTGCATAATACGCGTACGACCACCGCCACCTCCATCCCTTTGCCATAGCTCTTCCTGAAATTTAGCAGAACCATCAGTAAGTTCAAGTCCGGTACAAATTTCATCCTGAATCAGCTGATAAGCTTCAGCTATCTTCTCTTTCGTAATCATCCCTCAAAAATGATGTTTTTTAATAGATCATGAAAGCAATTCTCAACATAATCCATTCGGATCAGCTAATTTCAAGATAGTCAAGATCCTTACCAAAGGTTTCCTTAAGCTGGTATAAAGCAATTAATGCTATAGCAAGGGATACAAATCCCACAACTAATGCACTGTTGATGATCCCCAAACTACCTTTTAAAGCTGTAAATGAAAGAGTTGCCAGTACCAGAGATCCTCTTACAAAATTAGGCACTGTAGTGGTTACAGTTGCCCTGAGATTTGTTCCAAACTGTTCTGATGCAATTGTAACAAAGGTTGCCCAATAGCCAGATGAAAACCCCAGGAATAAAACAAGCCATATAAACTGTTGTGAATTCATGCCCTCGGCATTCAGATAAACTACTATGCTCACTCCGGTAAGCAGAAGAAAAACAAGCATAACTTTTTTTCTTGAACGCCACATCTGACTCAAAAAGCCGGCAACTATATCTCCAATTGCAATACCTATATAACAATACATAATACCAGTGCCTGCAGAAAGTGGTTCTGTCGCATTTAACTCCTTACCAAACTCAGGAGAGAACGTTACGAGCACACCTACTACAAACCATAGCGGAATCCCAATTAAAATGCAACTCAGATACTTTTTAAATCGTTTTCCATCGGAAAAGAGCATAAAAATATTTCCTCTGCTTACTCCATCGTTCTTTAAATTTTTAAACATCCCAGACTCTGCCAAACCTACACGCATTCCAAGCAGCAAAAGCCCCATGATCCCTCCAATGATATAGGATGTTTCCCAGGCATAATTTTCTCCAACTATCGCAGCAGCAACGGCCCCCATGAGTCCAACCCCTGCAACGATCATTGTACCATAACCACGATTTTCTTTGCTCATCGTTTCAGTAACAAGAGTAATCCCTGCACCCAGCTCCCCTGCAAGACCAATTCCGGCAATAAAACGAATGATAGCATACTGCTCAACAGTTGTGACAAAACCATTTGCAAGATTTGCTGCTGAGTATAATAATATGGATCCGAAAAGCACACTCAAGCGTCCCTTCTTATCACCCAAAACACCCCAAAGAATTCCTCCAATCAACATCCCAAACATCTGACTGTTAATCAGCATCGTACCTACGTCCAGCAAATCACCTTCAGCAACTCCAAGTCCTTTCAAACTTTTAATCCGAATAACTGAAAAGAGGATCAGGTCATATATGTCAACAAAATAGCCTAAGGCAGCTACGATGATAATTAATTTAACATTTTTCTTGTTTACAGCATCCTGATCCATATGATTTATTTTATCCCACAATCTACAAACAAAATTGAAAAACCAAAACAAGAGCTTAATTCATTTTGAGCCATATGATATCAGCGAAAATTTTTAATATCAAGTCAATTTGCGGATATTTGCAAGGATGATTGTATCAGAAAACATGCTCAAATGGGCAATGCGTTTTTATCCCCCGCTATTTTTTCAAAGAATTTGGGTAATTAAGTTTGAAAAGGGCTTCACTGGGGTGCATGTCAAGATTTCCAAGAGTTTTTTGAATGTCAATTATAATCGAACCATCTTTGGGGGAACCATATTTAGTGCTTCAGACCCTTTCTTTGCGCTGCTTTTTGATCAGATACTGCAAAGAAGAGGCTTAAAATGCAGGGTATGGCTAAGAAGTGCTGAGATTCGTTATTTAAAACCTGGAGCAACAAATTTATACTTTACAATTTCACTCAGCGAACAACAAATTCAAGAGGCTGAAACAATACTGGTAACTGAGGGGAAATTTGTCAAAGCATACCCGATGAATATTTTTAGTTCCGAAGGCTTGCTTTGTGCTACTGTTATCAATGAAGTATATATTCGTAACCTATATAAAGGTGAAGAACAAACAATTGCCTACTAAAGATTATTGATCATGAATATCAGGAGACTAATTTTGGAGGGGGAAGGCGTAACGCAGGATTTCAAAAAAAAGATAACCAGCTGTGAAAAAATCGCCAAAACAATGGTTTCATTCGCTAATAATAAGGGTGGCAGACTTTTGGTCGGGGTATCTGATGATGGAACAATAAGTGGGGTAAAGTCTGAAGATGAAGAGAAATATATGATTACCCGGGCAGCTCATTTTTACTGCAAACCAGCACTCGAACCTAAATTTGAAGAGGTCTATCTAGATGATAAAACGGTTCTTGTTGCAGAAATAAATAAAAGTGAAATGAAACCCCATTATGCTCTTGGTGAAGACAAAAAATGGTGGGTTTACATTCGGGTAAAAGATAAAAGTGTGCTGGCCAGTAAAATCGTCATTGATGTTCTGAAACGCGAAAACAATGAACATGGGGTTTTGCTTGAGTATTCTTCTAAAGAAAAAGCTCTCCTTGAGTACCTGAATGAACATGAACGAATCACTTCACGTGAATACAGTCAGATGCTTAACCTTTCAAGGCGAAGAACTCATCGTATTCTTGTAAATCTGGTACTTTCAGGAGTGATCAGACTGCATACCACAGAAAAAGAAGAGTACTA
>CAYJAM010000290.1:0-4023 GCA_964367725.1 uncultured Sphingobacterium sp.
GAAACTAATTTCAGCGGCCTTTTTTTCATTAGGTAGATTGCTATTTCTTAGCCCACCAGAGTGGAGTAAGTACACCATCTTCGCCCCCTAAAAATCCTATTGCCTGGCCATATCCGGCAGCATTACTGTCTTTCAAACCAGAAGGATATCTCAACCTTTGCGGGAAATTTTTCACGCTATTGGTCATGAAGTTGCCTGCTGTTAGATTAGGTAGGGTAACCAATGGATTTTCAACAGCCGGGTTCTCAAAGAACGGAAGTCCAAGTCTGCGGTGATCACTCCATGTTTCTAAAGGTAACCATGGTGTTTGCGCAATGAATTTCTGAGTAATGATCTTAGTTAATAAATCATTCTTTACAGCACCAGCTTTATAGATGGTATTATCCGGATATTTAATCTGTACCGTACCATCCACATTAGTATAACCATCTTTATAGCTCATTGCATGTGTTGCCGGTGGTTCAGTTATATGATCCCAGCTTACAGAAGTCCCGTTGTTATTATACGCCGTAGAAGCCAGATAAGCTGTGCTTTGCGCACCAACTCCCCAATAATCCAAATTGGCTTTTACACCAGCCTCATAAGCAGCTTTTGCCGACATAGGTGTGGCCCAGCCTCTAACTGCACCTTCAGCCAAAAGGAAATATGTTTCCCAGTTGGCAAAGAATATTCTTGAACTCGCACTTGTTCTGAATTCGTTCGAAGTACGTGGCATAGTACCATTAAATGCCCTCACGTTATTTTTGGATCCAGGAACTCCCCAATCACCGCTTGTAAACGCATTCCAGGTATATTTCGCGTCGATCGTTTTTATAGCAGTTGTTCCATTTGTAAGGGTGTTGGTAGTAGTTTTTGCAGAATTATCCCAGGATGGATAAGAGTTAAAATTTGGATTAGTTACATCACCTGGAATTATAAATGCTTTAAACGCCCTTGGATCAATCTTGTTTGGCAATCCATCTAACCAATATCCTGCAAAAGGATCGTTGGTCTTCATTGTAAAATGATCCTGAAGACGCAGGCCGATATAATCATCTGGTTTTATAGATGCCTGTAAAGCTGCACCTACTTGATTAGCAGTTGGTATACCGCCCAAATTCATTGTTAAGTTGCGATATGCTGAACTCATAATCTGAGCATTCCACTCTCTGCTCATCACACCTGTTAATGCATCCCATCCACCTTTCTCTGCAACTTTAAACATCTGGTCGGCAGCTAATAATAATTCTCCACTGGCAGCTTCTTCAAAAGCAGTTTTAGCTTTCGCAGCATCCACTTCTGATAAGCGCATTGCTAACCTCAAACGCAGGGAGTTTGCATATCTTCTCCATTTATTGTAGTCATACTGAAAAGCGGGGTCTTGCTTTTTAACAATATCTGGATTAACAACTGCCATGTCTAATTTTGAGCTGGCGTCTTTCAACTCATCAAGCAAATGATAGTACACATCTTTCACACTGGCAAATTCAGGATTGGTGCCCTGAAAGCTATTAATTGGAATAGGCCCAAAATTATCAGACAATTCACTCATTAAATATGCACGCCATATTCTTGCAACTTGAATCAAGTTTTTTGTATATAACTTGCTTGTCCCTTTAGCGATCTGATCGTTTCCAACTTGTATTGCCGAATTAGCAGCGTTTAGCCAACCAGACATATAACTGCTGTAATAATCAGAGGACCAACCGTCGTTGTAGCCCCCGCTCGAAATACCTCCACCCATTTGCTGGCGACCTGCTGTTTTCCAGTAAAGGATAAAAACACGTTCCGCAATATGTGGATCCATTTGTGCACTTATGATACTGTTATTGATGAAATAATCTACCTGTACCTGATCGGCACTTGCTGCCAGTGGATTGGTATTGATTTCATCGAATTTTTTACATGATGTAGCCATTACTAATACTGTGATCAGCAGGCTCATTCCTTTATATCTTGTTTTCATATTCTTGTTTTTGAATGTTAAAATCCTAATGCCAGGTTAATTAAGATAGTACGCATAGTTGGTAATCCTGCATTTTCGAACCCGGTCGCATTGCTATTGGTGGCATAAACCGACTCGGGGTCGATACCATTCATATGGCTTTTAATTAACCATACATTGTTGGCAGACACTCCAAACTTGGCGCTTTTAATCGGAGAATTAGCCAAAAGCTTACGTGATAGTGAATAGCTTAATTGAACATTTCTAAGGCGTACATTACTTGCATCATAAATATTCGCTTCTGTTATCCCTAAGTTATTGGCAGTAGCAACTGCTAACCAGTATTCCTGTGGAGTTACAGCTTTGGTGTTCACTGCATAGCCACCGCTACCATTGCTTACTACCCCTTGCGGGACAAAACTCTCTCTCAAACCATTCGGGGCAGTCACTTTTCCTGCACCACTGGCTTGAAGGGCAACATGAGTAGCAGAGAATATTTCTCCACCAATTCGGGCATCAACCAGGAAAGACAGGCCAACACCTTTATACTCAAAGCTGTTTGTAAAGCCAATTAATGCCTTTGCCTGTTGGTTCCCAAGCTTTACAATTTCCGGATCGCGGGTTGGTACTCCATTTGCATTTAACAGGACCTGACCAAAAAACGGACTAGCCTGATCTTTTACTCTCGAGTACTTTGTACCATATATTTCGCCATACTTCTGACCAACTACGGCCAAAACAGCCACATCATCAAAGCCACCAAGGTTGTATCGGGTAACACCAGCAGCTAATTCTTCAACGGTATTGTTGTTACGGGAGTAGTTAAATGAGGTATTCCAATTCAAACCACCTGGTTTGCCAAATACCTTACCGTCAACTACCAACTCAAAACCTGTATTTTGGATATCACCTGCATTTACTTTCCTGGCGGTATAACCACTCAAAGCATCCATAGGCAAATCGATCAACTGGCGGGTAGCATTTGTTTTATAATAAGAAAAGTCTAATCCAATACGGCCCTGCAAAAACCTCATTTCGGTTCCGATTTCAAGTGATTTGATGAGCTCACTTCGTACGTTGGGATCTAAAAGTACACTGTTTCTTCCTGCAGTTGTGTTTCCATTAGGATCTTTACCAATGTTAAACGTGTTATACAACTGATATGGGGCAAGGTCATTACCAACCTGGGCATAGGATGCCCTTAACTTACCGAAACTGAACCAATTTGGTAATTGAGCACCCATCGTAGTTAACATATCAGAGAATACATAGGATAAGCTAACTGAAGGGTAGAAAAAGGAACGGTTTTGAGGGCTTAATGTCGACGACCAATCGTTTCTGAAAGTAGCATCCAGGAAAAGATAATCATCATAACTAATTTGAGCACTGCTATAAACTGAGTTAATTCTGCGCCTCGAAACGCCTTCACTAACTCCTGCAGGACTTACGCCATTATTAAGCGAAAAGAGGTTTGGAACAACCAATAAACCTACACTTGAACTTAAAGAAGTAAAGTCAGATTGCATTAAGTTACCTCCCACAGAGAGCATACCACCGAATTTGCCAATAAGATTGTCTTTTCTGGCTGAGATCAATGTGCTAAAGTTGGTTTCCGAAAAAGTCTGTTTTCCCATTCCGTAACGACCTGTACCTGCAATTGGACTTCCTGCATATACATTGGACTGGGTATTCGTTGTATATAAATCGGCTCCACCTTTAACCTCTGCATTTAACCAGCTGTTGAAATTATATTTCACCGAACCGTTCACAATGAATCGATCCCTCGAGTCTTGATTTAAATTATATTGGTTGCTCCAATAAGGGTTAACCTGACTTCCTGCACCCTGAAACCACAGCATATTGCCTGCATTATTTGTTGCATTCTGGAACTCAGTAATATTCATCGAGCGAGGCAACAAATAAAGTGTGTAAGCGCTGCTATTGTCCCTGCCTCCGATTGGCCTGTTATTCGCTTTTGTATTACTATACTGAATTTTAGTATCTGTTACCCAGCGATCATTTGAACCAAATTTACTGATTGCCCTTGCAGTTAAATTATTACGCAAAAGCTTGGTTCCCGGCACAATACCTTCATCTTC
>CAYJAM010000291.1:0-4023 GCA_964367725.1 uncultured Sphingobacterium sp.
GCAGGTGCACCGAAAAGCCCGTTTATCTCCAATCTTTCCAAATCAGGTGATGAAGATATAGCAATCCCATTCAATTTAAATGATTTCTACAGTCCCGATTTGGAAATTTCGGGTTTTAGAGACCCTAATGGGGATGTTTTGTCTAACATCAGAATAAGTACACTCCCATTATATGGTCAATTGAAATTAAATGGATTAGCCCTTCAGGTTAATCAGGAAATACTTTCAGCCGATATTCCAAATCTGAGCTATATTCCCAATGCAGATTTTAATGGTACAGATAGTTTTAAATGGAATGCCGCTGATGCGGGAGGTTTGTATGCAATTACAGATGCGGATGTAAATATTGTGGTCAACCCTGTTGAGGAAACTGTTTCAACCCCTGATCTCTTTACAATTAGAATAAAGCTGACCAACCCTACTTATGCCACTTATAGTCATGCTAAGAATCCGTATAATAAATCAATGGTTAGTATTTTTCAGGTTGATGATAGTCCGGCGACTGTTTATAACCTGATGTACCCCTACCTGAGGGGCGGCCAGACTGCAGGAGGCTTTATCAGTCCCGGGGTGAAATCCACCGATGGATGCGGAAATGATCTGTTCTGGAATATTGGGGTTGCATGTTTTATTCACGACATCAATGGTGTTGATCTGCTGGCTCAGGGGGGGAACTATATTTCCTGGTCTCAACTGGCCACAGTAACTGCGAATGGCCCGGGTTTACAGCGGGGCTTTGATTTTATGAATCATGGCTTTGGTGGTTCAGCAGTGCTTCAAAAAGACCGTTATAAGCAGATATTTTTAAATAATAAGGCAGCGTTTGATCATTTAGGTTTTAGTCCCGAATCTCTGGTAGTACCTGATACTCAAATTGGTTACAGGTTCGGTGCCAATTCCATGGGTTTGGATGTAACCAGTCAGGCAGGTGTTGAATCCTTAAAGGACGGTGCAGTACCATTGGCTCAGGATGCCTTTTCTGATGATGTGTATGCAGCAGTTCAGAATCCTTATTTCTTTCGTAGGAATCACTGGCAGGAAACCAATAACTCAGCCCTTGTTAATGAACACAAGGCTTACATTTTGGCGGCCTATAATAAGAGCCTGACTAAACCGATGATGTACAACTGGTTTAGCCACGGGCCAGGAGAAATCGGCACCAGTAATTTTGCCTACTACCGTCAGGTTATTGAGTATATGCAGTCGCTAGCCGGTGATAATGTTATTGGTTTGAGTTTGGATCAATATCTGGGCTATCAGAAAACAAGATATGCGGCTGAGAACGGGACGGGTAAATCTGTTTCATTTGGTCCAGACGGCTTTCTGAATATCAGTTTTGATTTGTCCGGACTACAAAATACAGTCAGGCACCGATTGCTAAGTTTGCTGATAGATTCGGATGCTCAGATTGACAGTATCACCTGGTCTGAAAATATTAAGGCAGTTACTTTTAATCCTGCAACAGGTCTGGTTAATATTCAACTAAATGAAATTACTCCTGTCGATCCTGCTACGCTGCCTGTAAGGCCAACCATTATCCCGGGTTCAGCCAAAGTATTAGCGGAAGCCCCTGATAAGATACGCTTTGAACTCGACCGGCCAGTTACTCAATCTATAGCCTCTGCTTATGAAGTAGAAGGAAACTCTGTTTTATCGGTTTCTGAAGTCCCTAATTCTGGCGGACTGATTTGGGAGATTAGCTGTCAGAATGACTTTCTTTCAACGGATGTGGTAACGCTTACCTATAAAGCAGAACTGGGTAATGCTTTAGATTCTGGCAATGGCAGCAGGATGCTTACCTATTCAAAACTTCCTGTCCTTAACCAGTCAACGGAGACAATCCCCGAAGTAGTTTCATTGGCAATATCGGTCAGGAGAGATTCTGATAACATCCAATTAGCAACATTCAATACGATTGCCGAAGTAAAGTCGTACATGGGTACGTTTAACTTTAATGCAAATATTTCAATTGTTTTTAATCGTGACTCTAGCTATGCTCTGGGTTCAAAGTGGACATTGAATTATGCCAATTCTAATTATACCCTCACAATTAAGGGTAAAGACGGCCTTGCCTCTTTTCCTGTGATTGATGCAGGAGGAATAGCTTCTGATATTTTCAGGGTAGCCATGAGCCATGTTCGTATTGACCGGCTCAAATTAAGAAGTGGAAAGTATACTGCGGATGGGGCTACAAGTGGAGATAATTATTCAGGAGCTCTGATTAGTCAGCAGGCAAACACTTCAGACACAAGGTATACCAATTTAGTTCTCCACCAAGGGATGAGAGGAATAAGAATAGGTGCATCGAATGGCACGAATCAGCCAAATATCTCAACGGTTTTAATTGATAGTGTCGTGTGTACCGAACTTACAGGAATCGCAATTCAGGTGGGGGTGTTAAGTTCTGTTTCGGCCGAACCTGAAACCAGGACCGATGCTTCGTACACATTGAATAATGTGGTTATCAGGAATGTAGTGCTAAAGGATACGAAGAATCAGGAATTGATTGAAAGTAGTGGTGCCAGGTATTCAGGGCAGATCCAGTGTCGTGGAATCAATAATCTTACACTTCAGGATATTGTTTCAGATCAGAATCAAAGGCAGCCATTTTTTATTGTTTCCAGTAAAAATATACTGATTGACCGGTGTATGGCTACCAATTTTTCATTGAATACCGGTACTGGATTTAAAGCTGCATTCCACATTGAAGGTTCAGAATTAATCACCATTCAGAACTCATTTGCTCAACATAGCTTTGAGAATGTTTATATCCAGGGTACAACAGGTATCAAACTTTATCATAATACCTTTGATACCAAACAAGCCAATCTTCGGGCGGTATCCTTTTCGAATGTGCGAAGAATCCTGGATATTCAGGGGAATTTAATTGTATCAAAAGGAGATGCAATTGACCGGTCTGCAATAGGTGGATCATTCTACAGGGGATCAGGTTATATTCCAAGCATTGCCAATGATTTTTTGTCGGAGAGCAACAACCTGTTTATTACCTCTTCTTATATTTTTTCCTTTTCCGGTTTGGATGCAGGCAATCTGCCCTTAACAGTCAGGACTATCTCTGCGACTACTTTTGATAACTACAAAGCAACTTTTTCCCGGGGTCAGGGTTCAGCGTTTGCAGCTTATTCATCATTGAGTTTTGCTGAGCTAAACGGAGTATCAGGGTATCTGGCAGATACTTCTGTTGGCAGAGATTTTGTATCAGCACAGATCGATACAATTAATCTGGATCTCCCAAAAAATCCGAGGAAATATCCCACAGATGCGGGGGCATTTGATGTTGATGCAAAAATAACTGCTGAATTATCCAATTTGACTCTTAGTGAAGGGGTATTAAATCCGGTTTTCTCTTCAAGCCATACTATTTACACCGTTTCTGTTCCATATGCTACAGACTCAATTGCATTTACTGCTTTCCATAGTGATGCCTTAGGAACAATACAGTTAAATGGCGCCGCCATTCTTAGTGGTAGTCCTTCTGCAAATCTGCCATTGATTGTCGGAAATAATTTGTTTACTGTTCTGGTATCAGGAAGTGACGGACAGACAAGCAAAACTTATTCAGTAACAGTAGTTCGTTCTTCTGTTCTGCCTTATTCCGAAAGCTTTAAATACACCGAATCTGCAGGTTTGATTTTAGCTGGTAGTCCAAATGGAGCTTTCTTAACAGGAGGAGGAATAGATGCCGACGGCCAGGGCTATCTTCGCCTAACAACAAATACAAATAACCAAACCGGCTTTGCCCGAAATACAACTGCTTTCCCCACAACAAACGGACTCTCAATCAGCTTTGATTACTTTACATATGGTGGGTCTGGGGCCGATGGACTCGCTTTTTTCCTTTTTGATTCATCGGCAAATCCTTTTTCAATTGGGGGATTTGGAGGATCATTAGGCTATGCCCAGAATAATACAAATCCTGGTATATCCAAAGCGTTTTTGGGTCTTGGTATTGATGAATTTGGGAACTTCAGTAATCCAACTGCAGGAAGACAAGGTGGACCC
>CAYJAM010000292.1:0-4018 GCA_964367725.1 uncultured Sphingobacterium sp.
TTGAACCTTCCATTAAACCATTCCTTTCCGGGAATTAAGGGATTGTAAACAATTAGCTGTGAGCCATTTTTCAAAGTGACAGCATCAGTACCTGAATTTGGATTAAGCAATTCTGTACGTTTCATTTTAGTCCAGGTTAGGCCATTGTCTTTTGACCAGGATTCTATCACATTACCCTGCTTGCTCCTGCATAGAATCTGTAATCTACCATCTGGATAGGTAAGAATACTGGGTTGAATTACACCAAACTCAGTATCTGGGTCGACAGGAATCCTTTGCCATGTTTTCCCCTGATCTGTTGATCTTTCGATATGTACTTTCCAGTTTTCCATAGTCTCAGTACTGGATGGTGAAAGGATAGTACCGTCACTAAGCTGTAACGGTTTGTTTTTTATCGGCCCAAGAATTCTGTCTGGCAAACGAATGGCTTCCGACCATGTTTTACCCTGGTCTGCAGATGTTTTGTACATGCCCCACCATTCCCGTGGATTGGGACCAGCCTTATAAAACAAGAAAATTTTATTCTCTGAACTTCTAAATAATACAGGATTCCAAAGCGGGAAAGTACCCGAGGCACCAAAATTACCTTCTGCAATAGCTTTTGGAGCAGTCCATTTGCCATCGTAGTTTGCTGAAGTCCAGATTTTCACATCCTTATTGCCTTCATGAGTACCTCCAAACCAGGCAGCTAAAATCTCTCCATTTTCGGTTTCCAATAAGGTTGATGCATGACATTGCGCAAATGGTGCATCCTGAAAAATCAATTCTTCCTTAACTTTCTTAAAAGAATTTTGGGCTGATAATAAATCCGGCATCAGAAGAAATATAAAAAACCCAGCAAACCTCAAAATTTTCATATTAAATCATTCTACCTGTATTTAAATCTAAAATCCCATTCAAAAAGCATTTCCCAAAACTTACAACCTATAACTTTAAGCTTTTAGCTTTTAGCTTCATGCTTTTTACTTATCTCCACTTCGTCTCCACCCCATGCTTCCCAATAAACTCCTGAAACTCTTCCAGCAACTGCTTTCCTTCCCTGACCTTTTGTGGAATTACCTGCTTTTTAAGAGAATAACTAACTAATAAGCCAACTGCTTCACCTATGCTCCATTCAACCGGATGCAAACGATAACAGCCATTCGTAATATGCGTGGTTCCGATATTCTTATTGGCAGGCAAAAGGTTTTCCATTCTAACAGGTAATAAAGAACCTAATGGGATCTGAAATGGAAGCGAGGCAAAATCGATATAATTGTTTCCGCGGCTGCTTGGATGAAGATCAATATGATAATAACCTATACCAACACTATCGTAGAAATCTGCTGCCTTTTTCCCTGCTTCCGCACCTGCAACCTGAACACGATTCTCCTGACCAACATGTTCTTCCAGAACAGTAAATAAAGCCTTGATCCGTCTTGATTCACGGATATACGGATACTTCGCCATACCATCTTCAGTTCCCATGATATCCTTTCTCAAGCGGAGACCAGGCCAACCCTGCTTTCCATCCGGACGCGGAGCTTCGGTCTGCAGCCAGTGAAATAAGGATAAACTTAGTTGCTTTGCCCGCCCTACATGAAGATCAAACTCTTTTTGAGATACACCGACCAGATTGCCCAGAGTATAATCATTCTGAGGCCAGTTTACGGTGCAGATATCTCCTTTGTATGATCCTGGCATAAAATTATCCTTTGCAAGTATCCGCCGGTAATTCCAGAGGTTTAGGTACGGATCTGTCGGACTTCCATCCGGATTGAACCCGAGTGTTTTCTTTTCAAGTGTTTTGGGATTTGAATAATTCAGATCCAGTAATTTACCTGACCATGCCGGACTCATTTTTGGTACCAGGTTACGCCAGAAATCATATTCAGCTGGTTTATCAGCAACATTATTTGATCCCGGAACATAATCCATCGCAAAACATATTGTAAAAGCCTGCTGGTTATCGGGATCAGCTTTCAATGGAGCATGTAGTTCTCTGGTTTCATTGCGCGATTCTGTCCCCATCACAAATTCAGTACCTGTCATTGGGAGTAATTCTCCGGTTTCAGTAGCATCTACAAAATATGTTCCGCTTAATAAATAGGAACGTCCTGACCTGAGGCTTTGGACCTTCAAAGCCTTCACCCTATTCCCCGAATATTCAGCAGAACGCACCTTGTGTTCAATGAGTAAGGTCAGTTTACCCGAACTGATATACGGTGCCAGCATCTCATGCAAAACCGCAAGTGAAACTCTTGGTTCATGGCAAAGAGCCGAAACAGTTGCATTCCCCGGATTCAGAAATTGCCTGGATTTTGCTGCCGCTGTAAGCGGATAATTCATTGTATAATATTCTCTAACCGCATTTCGGTAATCACGGTAAGATTGGGGCGCACCATGTGTTTCAATCCAGCTATGCTCATCAGGTGGAACCCCTTGCGAAGTTAACTGACCACCAATCCAGTCGGTCTCTTCTGTCATAATAACATCCAGACCATTACGCAAAGCGGATAAAGCGGCTGCGCATCCTCCTATCCCCCCACCTGCAATTACTAAAGTTGCATTCAACTCAGAGGCATTTAAATCCTTTTGTAAATTAGGCGCAAATACATCTGATGAAAATGCAGGAAATGTACCAGAAGCCAATCCTGTTACTCCAAGTCCTGTCAGACCAATAAAATTTCTTCTCTTCATAAACTCTCAGCTTTTGATTTGTAGCCGTTAACACCAAAAAAAACGATATATAAATAACAAAGGACAGGAATCATAAATGCTACTGCCCATGTAGAGTGATCCTTGACATAACCCTGTGAAAAGGATACAATCGCCCCACCAGCAATCGCTGTTGATAAAATACCTGAAGCTTTAGTGGTATAATTGCCCAGACCCTGTACTGAGAGTGAAAAAATAATAGCAAACATTACCGAGTTAAAAAGTCCCACTCCGATCATAGACCAAATTGCGAATATCCCAGAGGTACTCACAGAAAGAACAACCAAAAGAATAGCAGCTGCAGCACAAAGAGTAAGAATAAAAGAGGGCCTGATTGTTTTAAGCAGGTAAGAACCAATCAATCGTCCTGCAAGCATACCTCCCCAGTAATAGGAAACATATGAGTTAGCATCCTCAACACTTACACTCAATGTGTCGGCAATATAATTGGTCAGGAAAGTTCCAATTGACACTTCTGCACCAACATAAGCAAATATTGCCCATGCCCCAAAATTCAGGTTTCGGAATGAAAATATGCTTAGCCTTTCTTCGGGACTAGCCTGAAAACTCCCGGCTCCGGTACTGATCTTTGGAAGTTTTAAATTATAAACTATCAGAGCAATACAGATCAGTAAAGCAGCAATTCCCAGATAGGGATATTTAACCGCATCACTTGATGTACCTGATTCCTCTAGTTTTGACAAGATATAATGTGCACCGAAAATTGGCGCAACTGTAGTCCCAATTGAACCAACTGCCTGTATAAGCGTTAATCTTGAAGAAGCTGTTTTTGCCGGACCTAATGCAGTGATATACGGATTTGAAGCAACCTGTAAAACCACAATACCGATGGCTAAAACAAACAAAGCTGCCAGGAACAAATAATAAAGATGCATATCTGCGGCAGGATAAAACAGTAAAGCACCAATAGCAGCAATCGCAAAACCAAGCACCATACCGTTTTTATAACCTATCCTTTCGACGATCATTCCTGCCGGAAAGGACATGAGTCCGTAAGTAAGAAAGAAATAAAACTGAACCAGGGATGAATCTGCATAGCTAAGGGTAAACCCCTCTTTAAAAAATGGCACAAGGGTATCATTCAGGCAGGTTATAAAGCCGTTCATAAAATACAATACTGCCAGCGAAATGAGGGCAGGCATGTAATTCTGTCCTGAATTTTCCTGATCTGTATGTACGGTGTTATGTAAAGGTATATTTGCCATAATTTATTAAGTTTTTAAACATTATGCTTTCGGCCTTAAGCCTAAAAAGGGTGTTATTTTGAATATTTTAGGTCAATCTTCTCCAGGGTCTTCCA
>CAYJAM010000293.1:0-4007 GCA_964367725.1 uncultured Sphingobacterium sp.
CTTATTTGCCTCTAAAATCGCTATCCGAACATTGTCCGAAGTGGTCCACAATACAGACATAGTTAAATTGAACAAAACTCTCTTTTGTGGTATATTTGCGATGCAATGAGAGTAAAATCCTAACAAGGAGAAATACAATGCAGACGATTATTCATCCTCTGAGTGGTGCAACTATTCAAGGTGTTCAACTTCCTCATGGCACAATGATCACTGAGGGCGACCTCTACGACTCAACAGATGGTGAATGGAAAGAGAATGGGAATGTAAGTGGCATCAGTCAATATGGCTTACAGGGATCTTACTCGACCGGTAAATACAATGGAAGCATTGGATATTTAGCAGGTGGTTTACCTTTTCCTAATCTGTTATGGGAGCGTTCTGCGACTTATGAAATTGGATTAGAGTCGCGTTTATTGGATAGGCTTGATTTTTCTGTTGCTTATTATGATCGTAAAACAACAGATAAGATTTCTAGCTTCACACTTCCTGCAACTTCTGGTTTCACCTCATTAACTACAAACAATGGTAGTATGCAAAACAGAGGTGTTGAAGTTGATCTGAATTATAATGTACTGCGTAAACGCGACTTGACCATTAATTTTTCCGCAAACATGGCTTATAATACCAATAAAGTATTAAAACTGCCTGAAAACGGATTATTAAATAACCGTATCGGTGGCTTTGAAGTGTATGATCCGAAAAGCGGACAATTGATATTTGTGGGGGGAACTCAGCAAGGTCAGGATCCAAATGTTGCTTATGCTTATGTTGCTCAGGATCTTTACAGAACGCAGGCCGATCTGGATAAGGATGCAAACAGAAGAGACCTTTTAGGTGCAAAAGTTTTAGTTGGCCCCGGCATTTATAGTGGAATGACCACTGCACAGAAAGCAACTGTTTTTCCGATTGCTTTGGGAGATGTAAAATGGCAGGATGTTAATGGTGACGGAACTATCAATTCTTTTGACAGGGTTAAGATGGGAAGTACTGTACCTAAATGGATCGGTGGTTTTGGAGCAAACTTCAAATGGAAAAGCCTTACCTTATATTCTCGCTTTGATTATGCTTTGGGATTTGTTCAATATGACGGCCCAAGATCATGGTTCTTAAGTAATGCCCAGGGAACATTTAATACAACGGACGAAGTATTTGATACTTATACTCCCCAAAATACAAATGCTACTTTCCCAACCTATTACTGGGCTGACCAGCTGTATAAAAATAATACATTCAGAGAATCCAGCATGTTCTATAAAAAGGGAGATTACCTGGCATTAAGAGAGGTGAATATAACCTATTCACTCCCATCTAAATGGGCAAATAAAATTAAAAGTCAGAACATTAATTTATCCGTTTCAGGACAAAACCTAACCTATTTCAGTCAGTCGACTTTATACTCTCCTGAGTCAGGAAGTATCGGAATTGGCGGATCAGGAGGGTATCCTTTACCCCGGACTTTAATTTTTGGAGCTCAGCTAACATTTTAACAAAGAATGATGAATGTAAAATTGGGATTCCCAACCTCATCAACATTAAAAAAACAAAAAAATAAACAGATGAAAAAGATATATAGAAGTATATTAAGTATTGTGCTGATCCTTACTTTCAGCGCATGCCAAAAGCTGGATTTAACTCCTGAAGATTATTTTGCCAGTGAAAGTTTTTGGAAAACAACATCACAGGTTGATGGGGCAATGGTAGGACTCCATAACCAGTTAAGAGGTTTTCAATTCACTATATTCACCCTGGGTGAATTAAGAGGAGGAACCCTTCGTGAGGGTACCAGTTTCACAGGTACAGCATCCCTAAACTCAGCCGCAGTTATACGACAGGATATTCGTGAATCATCTCCCGGAATCAGCGATTGGGCAGGTTTTTATGGACCGATATTTCAGGTTAACAATTTTATTTTTCAGGTTGAAAAGGCAGATTATTTAAGCGCTGCTGATAAATCTTATTATTTAGGACAGGCTTATGGATTGAGAGCCTATTATTACTTTCAACTTTATCGTACCTATGGAAGAGTGCCATTGGCCCTTGAACCGAAAGTGATAACTAATACCCCGGCCACATCCAAGGACGCATATCTAGCGCGTGCTAAAACTGAGAAGGAAACTTTGGATTTTATCAAGAGTGATGTGAATAAATCGGTTAGCAGTTTTGCCGCTAATTACACTACTAAATTCCAAAAAGCTCAGTGGTCATTAGCTGCCAGTCAGATGTTGCAAACAGAAGTTTATTTATGGTCGGCGAAAGTTAAAATTGATGGAAGTGCCCCAACTGCTACAGCAGCAGATCTGGCAACTGCCCGTACAGCTGTTGAACAGGTTATTGGCAAGTACAGCTTGCAGCCTTCATTTGCAAATGTGTTCAATTCAGCAGCTGTAGCTGCAAGTCGTGGTAATAATGAGATCATCTTTGCCCTGAGATATCAGCAGGGAGAAGCAACAAATAACTATGGACAGTTTATTTATGCCATTACTGACCCATTAAGCGGTTATGTTGATGATAAAGGTGTCGCAATTCCTTCAAGTGATCCATTGCAGGTTGCCGGTGGAGGTACTATCATCCGCTATGAATACAAGTATGAACTTTATGCAAAATATGGTACTACAGATACCCGAGCGAATGTTACTTTTTTAAACTTTAATAAGGGGACAGTTAAAGCACTGAATCTCCGGAAGTTCCTTGGAACCTTTGTTGAAGGTGCCCGTAGTTTTTCGGATGATTTCCCGATCTACCGTTTGGCGGAAGCTTATCTTCTGTTGGCTGAAATAAAAAATAAACAGGGAGAAAGCCCTGCTGCTGAAATCAACACTATCAGGGTTCGCGCCCACGGAGCTGTAGCTGCACCAATTTTTATCAATGGATCATTTGAGCAAAATGAGCTGGCTATTTTTGAGGAAAGAGGGAAAGAGTTCGTTGCTGAAGGTAAGCGTTGGTACGATTTGCGCCGCATGCAGGATGGGTCTGCTGAACCTCTGGTTTTTAGGAAAGATCTTCCGCTTGTAGGTGTACTTGATAAAGCTATTGAAGCTCATAAAGTACTATGGCCTATCGACAGGAGCACTCTGGCTAGTGATGAAACTTTGAAAAATGATCAAAATACAGGTTATCCGGGAACCTGATAAGTTTAATAAATTGCAGGAGTTGAAAAACAGCTTCTGCAATTTATATTATTCCGATTGATAATCAGATCGCTATGGCTCTGATATGGTCAGTGAAGATTCAATAGGTGCGAAATGAACGAACCGTATTGATAATCCTGATAAATAGTTTTAATATAGCTAAGCACATTATAGGTGCTTAAATTAATTATGTAAAATGAAAGACCATTTACAAGGTTTAATATCTGCCCCCTTTACTCCATTTGATAATATGGGTGAGCTAAATCTGTCATTAATTCCAGATTATTATAAATTTTTAAAGTCGAATGGCGTTACCGGTGCCTTTATTTGCGGATCTACCGGTGAGGGTGTTTCGTTAACACTTGCCGAGAAAAAAGCTGTCGCAGAAGCGTGGGCAGCAAGTTCAAATCATGACGAAGAGTTTAAAGTCATGATGTTTCTGGGGGGAACATGTATTGCTGATTGTATTGACCTCGCAAGGCATGCACAACAAATTGGATTATATGCCGTATCATTTACTGGGCCATTTTATTTCAAGCCTGCAAATGCAGAGATGCTCGCACGTTCATGCAAAGCGGTAGCAGAGCAAGTTCCGGATATGCCTTTCTACTATTACCATATACCCGTTCTAACAGGAGTGAATATCGCCATGTATGATCTGTTGAAGGCTATTGATGGGCAGATTCCGAACTTTGCCGGAATAAAATATACACATGAAGATTTTATGGATTTTCAATCCTGTATGAATTTCCAAAATGGCAAATATGATATGATGTGGGGACGCGATGAGAATATGCTTTCCGCACTTCCACTTGGAACAAAGGCTTCAGTGGGAAGTACATTTAATTATATCGCTCCGATTTATTATGCGCTGATTGA
>CAYJAM010000294.1:0-4006 GCA_964367725.1 uncultured Sphingobacterium sp.
GGTAGAAATCGTTTATTCAATGATGAACGACAGTTTTCCGGAGAAGTTCCCGAAGTTATTTTAATAATTACGAACTAGTTCCCGTCATTTCGACGAGCGAACTTAAGTTTTGTATTTAATTGATTATCAACGCGAAGAGAAATCTGTTGAATAAGGCTGTGCCAGGAGTTTGAGATTTCTCGTCGTACCTCCTTCGAAATGACGGGAAAAACTAAAGCCTGATCACCTTATTCCTCAACAAATGATCTGCCAGTACCAGTGCTGCCATGGCCTCAACAATTGCTACGGCACGGGGCACAACACATGGATCATGCCTTCCCTTTCCCTGAACATTTGCTGCATTACCTGAAGAATCGAGGCTTGCCTGATTTTGCAAGATGGTTGCTACCGGTTTGAATGCCACCCTGAAGGTAATATCCATCCCGTTTGATATTCCACCCTGAATTCCACCCGAATAGTTAGTCAGGGTACGGAACTTGCTGTTTTCCTGCCCTTCTGCAGGGGTTTCAAACAGATCATTATGTTCAGAACCTCTCATCTCAGAACCAGCAAATCCGGAACCATAATCAAAGCCATGCACGGCATTAATACTTAACATTGCTTTGCCCAGATCGGCATGCAGTTTATCAAAAACAGGCTCTCCGAATCCAACAGGGCAGTTTTTAACCAGGCATGAAATTTTACCACCTATGGTATCGCCTTCTTTTCTTATCCCATCGATCAGTTCAATCATTTGATTCGCGGTAGCTGGATCTGCACAGCGTACTATATTGCTCTCCCTGATCTCAAGCAATTCCGGAATGGAATTTATAGATAGCAGGGGTGCCTCGATAGTACCTGCTGCTGAAACATGTGCAAATATTTCAATACCCGATTGCAGCAATAAAAGTTTAGCTATTGCCCCCGCTGCAACCCTTGCAGCTGTTTCTCTTGCCGATGATCTGCCGCCACCGCGGTGATCCCGATGACCGTATTTGGCATCGTAGGTATAATCTGCGTGTGAGGGACGATAAGCATCTTTGATATGCGAATAATCTTTTGAACGCTGATCTTCATTCGGGATGATCATTGCGATAGGGGTGCCAGTGGTTTTGCCCTCGAATACCCCCGAAAGGATCTTTACCGTATCACTTTCCTTGCGCTGGGTTGTAATCTTTGATTGTCCGGGTTTACGCTTGTCGAGCTCTGACTGGATAAAATCCATATCGACCACCAGATTAGAAGGACAACCATCGATGATCACACCAATAGCTTCACCATGTGATTCTCCGAAAGTTGTGATGCGGAACAGTTGACCGAATGAATTGCCTGCCATTTTGAGTTGTAAGTTGTAAGGTATAAGTTGTAGGTTATAAGTTATAAGTTTTATTAATGGGTAGTTAAAATTACAATTTGTGGTAAAAAATATAGTTAGTACTAGGATTTTTCACTCTCAATACTCAATACTCACTACTCAATACTATTTAAATTGAATCCTGCAAGTTCCAGATGTTTCCAGAAATCCGGATAGGATTTTTCAACAACCAGATGATCTTCGATCTCCAGCTCCGGCATAACTAATGCAAGTGGTGCAAATGCCATGGCCATTCTATGATCATCGTAAGTTGCTATCTGAATTTTTTTATTCAGATCAAGCCCTGAGCAATCCAGTTTATAGGTCTGATTTTTTTCAATCAGTTTTACCCCGATCTTAGCCAGTTCTGTTTGAAGTGCATTTACCCGGTCGGTTTCCTTGATTTTTAAAGTCTCCAGTCCGGTGAATGTAGCATCATGCCCCAGTGCTGCGCAACAAACAATTACAGTCTGTGCCAGATCTGGACATTCCTTAAAATCAAAGATCTTTCGCTCCAATTTCTTTGCTTCCTTTGTTAAGTAAACACCCCCATCTTTAAATTGTGAGGTAATACCAAAGTTGGCCATAATTTCAGTGATCATGCTGTCGCCCTGCAGACTGTATCCGTTCAATCCCGGAAGGAAAAGCCGGGCTTCTTCTGATAATGCCGCAATAGCATACCAGTAAGAAGCTGCACTCCAGTCGGGTTCCACATTGATCACAGACTTATTAAAAGGTTGTTTTGCAATGCTGATCACATTTTCTGTCCAGGTATGTCTTATTCCGGCCTGCTCCATCATGGCCAGGGTCATCTGAACATATGGTTTTGAGGTTAATTCTCCCTCGATCACAAGATTCAAACCCTGTTCAAGTTTAGGCGCAATTAGCAATAATGCAGAGATATACTGACTGCTGATATTGCCTTTTATACTCACTTCATTTGTTATTTGCTGAAGCGGCCCTCTGATTTTTAAAGGTGGGAATCCTTCCTTTTCTGCATATTGAATATCAGCACCGAGCGTTCTTAAAGCATCAACCAGAATTCCGATAGGACGCTGTTTCATGCGTTCTGATCCGGTTAATAGAACCTCTGTTTCCTGCAAGGAGTAAAAGGCTGTTAAAAAACGCATCGCAGTACCTGCCGGACCGATATCAACCAATTTTGGTTTATCAGCCTTAAGGATATTATTTAAAGTAACAGTATCAGCAGCTTCTGAAATATTATCTACCCGGACTGCACCATCACTCAAGGCCTGCATGATCAATGCGCGGTTACTCTCGCTTTTTGATCCGGTCAGAGGTATGGTACAGTCCAGTTTTTTATGTGCTGCTGATATTTTTATGCTTGCTGAACTCATTGTTATTCAACATTCACTTTATCGTTCATGATTTCAGTTTGCTTACGGATAGATTCGCTGTGGATTAATTCCAGAAGTTTACCTGTAAAATTAAGATCCAGCTTTAACGCTTTTGCAAAAGCACTGCGTTTATTCATGATCTGATCCCAGCGGTTTACCTGTAGGATAGTTACTCCGTTATCACGTTTGAATTCACCGATTTTTTGAACAACCTGCATTCTTTCAGCTATTTTCTGAATGATCTGATCATCAATTTTATCAATACTGGTACGCAGATCAGCCAGTTTATCAGTAAATTCTTTGTCCTTACTTTCCGGCTTACGCAGCGTAAGAAGCTCCATCAATTCTGATAATGCAGCAGGGGTTAACTGTTGTTTTGCATCAGTCCAGGCTACAGAAGGGTCAAGATGCGATTCGATCATCAATCCCTGCATATCCAGATCAAGAGCTTTTTGAGCAACATATTGAATTAATTCACGGTTTCCGCAAATATGACTTGGGTCATTGATGATTGGAAGTTCAGGGCATAAGGTTTTAAGCTGAATGGCAAGTTCCCACATCGGTTCATTTCTGAATGCAGTTTTTTCAAAAGAGGAGAAACCTCTGTGAATAGCTGCAAGTTTTGTAATGCCGGCATTATTGAAACGTTCCAATGCACCTACCCATAACTGCAGGTCAGGATTAACCGGATTTTTAACCATTACCGGAATGTCAACCCCTTTAAGGGCATCGGCAATTTCCTGTACTGTAAATGGATTCACCGTTGAACGTGCACCCACCCAAAGGATATCAACTCCTGCTGCAAGGGCTTCCTCCACATGTTTTGCGTTTGCTACTTCAACTGCAGTTGGTAAGCCTGTTTCTTCCTTGGCTCTTTTTAACCAGGTTAAGCCAATACTTCCAATACCTTCAAACTCTCCCGGACGGGTACGCGGTTTCCAGATTCCAGCTCTTAAAACAGAAACCTTTCCTGTTTTTGCCAGTAAATGTGCGGTTGCCAATAGCTGATCTTCAGTTTCAGCGCTGCATGGTCCTGCAATTAATAAAGGCTCATGTTTTGTTTTTACCCAGGTGCTTAAGGGCTCTAATTTTAAATTTAATTTCATCGTTTTAATTTTTGGTCCGGAACTAGCCAGGGGATTGATTATAGTATCGTTTTTAATTGTTATTTGCTTTTTTAAGGTTAAACTTTATCGTTTTTTAAGTACTCACCCATAATTGTAAAGTTGATGGTATGTTTTAATACCTGGCGGATAGCAGAATCATAATCGGCCTGGTTTTTCCATTCTATATCTACGTAAAAATTGTATTCATT
>CAYJAM010000295.1:0-3994 GCA_964367725.1 uncultured Sphingobacterium sp.
GGCTGCTTTTAAAAATATAGCTGCACGCTGTTCCCATGGTAGATTCTCCCATTCTGGTTTTGCTGCAAGTGCTGCCTTGATCGCATCTGCAACATGTTGTTTTGTCCCCTCATTGTAATTACCCAGCAAATGCTTATGATCATGTGGCGGATGGATCTTTACTTTTTTATCAGATCTGATTTCTTTGCCGGCAATATACATCGGTATATCAATTTGTTCCGATCTTGCTTCAGCAAGTGCTACCTTTAACAATTGGCGTTCCCGGCTTCCTGGTGCATAATTCAATATAGGTTCGTTTACCGGTGCAGGTACCTTGAAAAATCCTTTTAACATAATTGGTCTAATTGGTTGGGGCAAAGATAAGGGTTTGGGTGAAATCTCCGGATTAAATCATCTCCTGCTAATCGGCAGACTGCTTCCAGGTCAATATGAACCATTCGTTCTGCATAGTTTAATTTTCATAAGAAATGTTTCAAAGCTTTCAGAACTGACTAGAGTCAGGCAAATGCATGATCTCTCTCATTATTTAGCCGCTTGTATTTGACGAAGTTTATTGAACACAGTTTATTTACCGTAAAACATAAAAAAGATGAGCAAGGATTCGATAGGTGCCATAAAGGCTAGCGAAAGTATAAACACTATGAAGGGACTTGTCTATGAAGGTCCAGGTGTGAAGAAATGGATGGATGTTCCAAAGCCCGGGATTATTGCTCCAACTGATGCAGTAGTTAAGGTATTAAAAACCACAATATGCGGAACGGATTTACATATCTTAAAAGGTGATGTCCCCGCAGTGACCAAGGGCAGAATACTTGGGCACGAAGGCGTAGGTGTTATTGAAGAAGTGGGTACTGCTGTTAATAATTTTAAGAAAGGCGACCATGTACTGATATCCTGTATAACATCTTGTGGTAAATGTGAATATTGTAAACAGCAGATGTATTCCCATTGTGAAGATGGAGGTTGGATCCTTGGACACTTAATTGATGGTACACAGGCAGGGTATGTGCGAATTCCGCATGCCGATAATAGCCTGTACCTGATTCCTGAAGGAGCAAATGAAGAAGCTCTGGTCATGCTAAGTGATATTTTGCCAACGGGGCATGAAATAGGAGTATTGTATGGTGCTGTGAAGCCTGGTGATACCATCGCCATTGTCGGTGCAGGCCCGATAGGAATGTCTGTATTGCTTACGGCACAATTCTATTCGCCTTCAAAGATCATTATGATTGATATGGATGAAAATCGTCTTGCTGTAGCAAAGACTTTTGGGGCAACTCATGCAATTAATCCACTTAAAGAAGATGTGGTAAAATTCATTGCAGAACAAACCAAAGATGGTGTGGATGTCGCCATTGAAGCCGTTGGCATTCCTCAAACCTTTGATATCTGCCAGAACATCATTCGTCCTGGAGGTCATATCGCAAATGTTGGTGTACATGGCAAAAGTGTCGATCTGCAACTGCAGAAATTATGGATACAGAATATCACAATTACCACAGGATTGGTGAATACAAACACCACCCCCATGTTGTTAAAAACTGTGCAAAGTAACAGGATACAGCCTGAAAAGCTGATTACACACCGCTTTAAGTTTGACAAAATAATGGATGCTTACGAAGTGTTTGGTAATGCTGCGAGAGAGAAAGCAATAAAAGTAATTATTGGTGATTAAATGTAATTTGAAAATCTAATAACTGATTATCATATTATTGCATATTTCATATTTAATTTAAAGGTGGGGTAACCCGCCTTTTTTTATACCCGGGACCTGATTTCCCTTTTTGTTTAACTGACCATTTCTTGTATTTTGATCCATCCTTATTTCCTCAAAAATTCAGAGTACCAAGCTTAAGATCAATTATGTATTTTTGCTCTAAGCTTAAGAATGAAATTACTCCGACTTTTATTATTCCCCTTTTCAATCCTCTATGGCCTGGGAGTGATACTTCGAAATCTTGCCTACGATTACGGGATATTAAAATCGCAGAAATTTGAACTTCCTGTAATTTCAGTTGGGAATTTGTCGGTGGGTGGATCCGGTAAAAGTCCGATGACCGAATACCTTGTCCGTTTACTTAAGGATAAGTATAAAATCGCAACATTAAGCAGGGGTTATGGTCGTAAAACTTCTGGTTTTCTATATGTAGATACAAATTCTCTAAGTTCAGAATCGGGTGATGAACCGCTTCAGTTTAAACGGAAGTTCAGGGATATCACGGTAGCTGTTTGTGAAAATAGAGTAGAAGGGATTATCCGCCTTGAGCCTAACCATGAACTGATCATTCTGGATGACGCATTCCAGCATCGTGCTGTGAAACCAGGTTTAAGTATTTTACTTTTTGAATACCGAAGTTTATTCAAACAACAATGGCTTCTCCCCACTGGCGACCTTCGAGAGCCAATATGGGCGATTAATCGTGCCGATATCGTGGTTGTTTCCAAATGCCCTCAGGAAATGAACATAGAGCAGCAAAATGTGATACGCAACAAACTCCGCACTGACACCTTGTTTTTTTCTTTTCTTAAATATGGGAATTTAAAATCTTTCAATGAAAATGCCCCTAAGCGTAGCCTTAATTCCATAAATCAGAAAAGCAGGATCATTTTATTGACAGGTATTGCCAATGCAGCTCCATTGTTGGCAGAGCTTGCTACCTATGGTCCTGAACTGATCCACCATCAATATCCGGATCATCATCAGTTCAGCGACAAAAATATCGCTAAACTTGTAAACGCATTCAATGAGCTTACAGGAGATGACAATTTAATTATCACTACTGAAAAAGATGCTCAGAGATTAAGAATGGCGGGCATTAAAGAGCAATTAGAAGATTTAGCTATTTATTATCTGCCGGTTGAAGCGGCATTTAAGGAGCCGGAAGCGACGAAATTTAATAATTTAATAGAAGGATATGCATCAAAATCTGCAGGCAACAACTGAATACATTAAGAAAAAGATTGGTGATTTTGAGCCAGAGATCGGAATTATTTTAGGCACCGGTTTAGGTGGATTGGTAGAGGATATTGAAATTCTCCATAGTTTAATGTACTCCAATATTCCAAACTTCCCGATTTCAACGCTTGAATTTCATTCCGGTAAATTAATTTTTGGAACACTCAGTGGGAAAAAGGTAGTTGCGATGCAGGGCCGTCTTCATTATTATGAAGGTTATGATATGAAGCAAATTACTTTTCCGGTTCGGGTAATGAAAATGCTTGGGATTCAAAAATTATTTGTCTCAAATGCAAGTGGTGCTCTGAATCCTGAATACCGTAAAGGCGATCTGATGATCATTCATGACCATATCAATATGCAGAGTGATAATCCGCTTCGCGGCAGGAATACTGCAAGTTTGGGTCCCCGTTTTCCGGATATGAGTGAACCTTACGATAGAGCAATGATCAAAAAGGGCATGGATATTGCCCTTAAGAATAATATTCGCTGCCATTCAGGAGTTTATGTTTCTGTAAATGGCCCGAATCTTGAAACAAGAGCTGAATACCGCTTTTTGCGCTTGATTGGTGCTGATTCGGTTGGAATGAGTACTGTGCCGGAAGTAATTGTTGCCAATCATATGGCTCTGCCTGTTTTTGCTATTTCAGTACTGACAGATGAGGGCTTTCCGGATACTTTGAAAGTGGTATCATTAGAAGAGATCTTAAAAACTGCAGAGGAAGCTGAACCCAAAATGACTAAAATATTAAAAGACCTCATTCTGGAAATTTAATGATCAAACGCTTAGTCTCAGGATTGTTTTTATTGCTGTATCTGTTTGTTTCAGAGGCATTTGCTCAAAGAACAATCAGAGCAGAGGGGAGTGTGGGCTCATCGGGCCGTATGGGCCAGACTGGTGAACGGGACACATCTCTGAATAAAACCAGTGATGCCGATTCTATATATTACTATGCCAGACATATTCGTTATACCAATATCAATTTATTGAAAGAAGGTACCCAGACCAGGGGAATTGATACAACGGTACATAATTTT
>CAYJAM010000296.1:0-3936 GCA_964367725.1 uncultured Sphingobacterium sp.
GTCTGATATGCTGGCCGATTGTTGAATTACTAAGCAAGGGTATAGGGGTGCTTAATTGCTGGTCTGATAATTCGGAAATTGCTGCCTCAAGTTGAATAAGCATACGACCAATAGATTGATTGAGCTGATTAATCATTCTTTTATCTTTTAATGAATACCAGGAGTTTACTGCGCTCTATAATTACAAGAAACAGGCAACTGACAAAAACAATCAATGCCAGAGCAAACAATTTTCCGGAATCATGCTGCACTTCAATGCCTAATTTACTGAAATGAAAGTAAATAGCCCCGCACATCAGGCCCAGACCAAGAATGGATCCATAAATGCTTATTTTGGGTATTAGTATTAAAACAGAAGCGATCAATTCCAATACTCCCGTTCCAATCCTTCCCCAGGGCTCGATTCCCAATTCACTGAAAATAAAAACAGAAACAGGAGCTGCTGAAAACTTGAAGAATAAGGTCTGTAATAATATAACTGCAGCAACTAGCCTAAGAACCCAAATGATAATGTTTATTTGTTTTGCTTTCATGATTAATTCAGGGCTTATTTTTAATTAGAGGCCATTGTGTATTTGCCTTTTCAATCAGTTTTGCTTGTTGCTTGTTCCATGACTCTTTAACTTTATCGTTGTAGTTAAAATAAAGTTTCCCATCAACAATTGTCCAGGTATTGGTTTGTGTCGGGGCCTTATGCCCTCCCGCAGTACCATAAGCACAGTAACCACCATATTGGGGAGCGTATTTTTCAGGATCTTTTTTAAATGTTTCCAAATTTGTTTTTGAGGAGAATAACCAGGTAGCATCATTGTACTGGTAGGAGAGACTTTCTACACCTTTTACCGGTTTAGATTCCTTAAAAAAAGCTACCGGGTCATATCCTTTAATGGCCTTTCCATCGGTGATGAAAACTTCGGATTTTTGGGCTTGGGCTATAGTTGTACTTATGAGCAATATAGCGGCGATGGTTAATAATCTTTTCATGATTTTATTTTATAAACGTGATTTATTTGAATTTTGACCAGTTCAGCTCGGCTTTCTGCCTGAGCGCATTTTCGTTTTTGTTCCAGTCTTTTAAAGTATTGGTAAAAAATTTATTGTAAAACAGATAGAGTTTACCGTCGAGTATTTTAAATGTTTGAGGATCTATCGATACTTTTTCGCCATTTGCGCCCATTGCATAGGCACACCAGCCTCCAAACTGCGGCTCATATTTTGAGGGATTGACTGTAAATAATTCCCGATTCTGAATGCTTGAAAAATGATAGGTAATGCCTTCCTTGACCAGACTGATTTCCTTTTTACCCTCAATTCCTTTTTTAGAGGTAAAATAGGCTACCGGGTCATAGCCCTCAATTGCCAGAGTAGTTTTATCAATGTTGAAATTTTTCACACGCTGAGCATTTTGGGCTGAGGCGGTGTCCAGGAACAGGAAAATAAGAAAGATAGAGAATAATGTTTTCATACAATTTTATAATTACAGGGTTTAATTTTTAGTTAATTTCAGCAAAGCCAAAGAGGTGGTTAAATCGTTTGCAGTGAATCAGTACATATTTGTAATCGGTAGTTTTGATATTATTAGGAATGTCATAAAGCTGATTTCCGCTTGTAGCCTTAAGATCCCCTAAATTGATGAAGTTGACAGGGTCTTTTTCCTTACTGAGGTAGACTTTGAGATCTGGCCCATTGCTGGATGAGAAATTTTCGAGTGCCAGTTGTGAACCATTGCCAACCGCATAGATCTTTGCCTGGCCAAAGGCAGTTCCATAAGGACCATTAGAAAAACTTCCTTTAGCCTTTTCCATCGACATGGTTTTGTCAACTTTTTCATCCAGACTGAGAGTTGGGGTATTCTCCTTTTTACATGCCATTAAAGCAAACAAGAGAAGAAGAGCCAGATTTCGTTTCATATTCATTTGGTTTTTATGAATTTGGTCGGGCATTTTTTAGAAACCTTACAGATTATTTTTTTTTATTGCCATTGAAAGTAAAGGCTTAAATTGTTGGATTGATTTTTTTGAATAACTTGTAAGGGATTAGCATTTTATTCGACAAACCACTATATTCTTCTATGCCAGCTGTAAAAAGAATTGAAGCCGGGACGGTAAGTTCAACATCATTAGATCCACAGAATTGGGTTAATAAGTATGCAGATTATCTTTTTAAGTATGCTTTTTTACGAATTCGTGATCAGGATTTAGCAAAGGATATGGTTCAGGAGACGTTTTTGGCGGGTTTAAAAGGATCAGCAAGGTTTTCCGGAAAGAGTACAGAACGTACCTGGTTAACTGCAATTTTAAAGTATAAGATTATTGATCACTATCGTAAAGAATCTTCAGGTTTGGCAAATACCAAAGCAATAGTTAAAGTAGAAGAAATTCAGGATAGTTATTTTGAAAGTGATAATGGACATTGGAAAAGTGAACATGTCCCTAAACCATTTAAAGTAGTTCAGGATCCTCTGCAGGACAAAGAGTTTAATAGAATATTACAAGCATGCATGACTAAACTGCCAGCGCTTTGGTCATCAGTATTCACAATGAAACATATAGACGAAGAAAAAACAGAAGTAATCCTTGCACAGCTCCGGCTTAGTTCAGCCAATTTCTGGGTAATTATTCACAGGACAAAGCTTAGTCTTAGAGATTGTCTTCAAAAAAAATGGTTATGAGCACACAGAATAAGATGCCCTACAATTGTCGGGAGGCAACTTTCCTGATTGAAAAGCAAATTATTTCCAGTATTTCAATAAAACAACAACACAAGCTCAAGTCTCATTTAGAAGCTTGTTTTGTTTGTGAAATATTTCAGCAACAGAGTTTGTTGATTAATGAAATGTTTAAAAATCATTTTTTTACCGAAGATGCGCAGCTTCCTGAACTGGATAAAAATTTTAAGCAAACTTTAGAAAAGCGTATTGAATCTGAATTGAAACAAAAGTGATTGTAATTAGCTTTAAGTTTTTATAGAATTTTCAACTCATTCTGGCCTGATTGAAATAATAAAGAAGAATTAGTCTGCTTCACAGTTTGCATCAATCTCCACAGCCTAAAAATTATCAATAAATTAGATCCTTATGCTTTCTATTCTGACTCTTTTAATGTAAAATAAGGCATGATTAAGTATCGGACAATGACACCGGCTGATATCGCAGAGGGCTTAAAACTCTGTCGCAAAGCCAAATGGAATCAATTGGAATCTGATTGGCAGGTATTTTTGCAACATAGTCCGGAAGCTTGTATGGTAGCCACTTTTCAGGATCAAATCGTGGGAACGGTTACTACCATCAGATATCAGGATTCATTTAGCTGGATAGGCATGGTACTGGTTGATCCTGATTTTCGCCGGCAGGGGATAGGACAGGAGTTACTGCAGAAGGCGCTTCAGCTTTTGCAGTCTGAAGAAACTGTGAAATTGGATGCCACACCTCAGGGTCGGGAGGTTTATCTGAAATTGAATTTTGTTGATGAGTACCCCTTGAGCCGGATGAATAGGATTGCCGCGCAAGAACTATTTTATCCCACCACAGCCAGAGCAATACAGAAAGAAAATTTGCCCTTACTGATAAAATTTGACAGCAAAATATTTGGTGCAAACCGCTCATCCCTGCTACACTGTATGTGGGAGAATGCACCGGAATTTGCCTTTCTTATAGAAGATGGAATCGAAATTAAGGGATATGTGATGGGCCGTTATGGCCATGATTTTATACATATCGGGCCGGTTTTGGCAGAAAATATTGGTATTGCCCGGGATTTGCTGACTGCGGTCTTGAATAAGTGTGCAGGTTCTCCTGTTATAATAGATGCTTTGCATAATGAGCCCGAATGGATAAACTGGTTGGGAGAAATCGGCTTTACAGAGCAACGTAATTTTATCCGGATGTTTCGTGGGACTAACCGTTTTAAGGGTGTGCCGGAGAATCAGTTTGCGATT
>CAYJAM010000297.1:0-3930 GCA_964367725.1 uncultured Sphingobacterium sp.
TCCCTGAATAGCTACTCGTTTTTTCTGCATTTGATTTTAAATAAAAAAAGTCCCTGCTGTTGGGCAGGGACTTTTTGCTAATTTCTATATTAAGATCTATTGCATATTTTCCCCGCTCTTACCGTGATAGTAAAAATAAGCGAAGTAATATGTAGTTGAATTTTTCATCTTTTGTTTCTCAAATGTAGCACAAAATTTAATTCTGTCAATAGAAAAATATTTTTTTTTAAGAAAATGAATTTTTTACCGGATTGGTATTGGGTATAAAATCAATATTTTCTGAATTCTGAATGTCGAATTAGGGATTTACCTGGGCATCATACCTGTTAAATTCGTCACCCGATAGCCATCGGGTGGCGAAATCAACTTTTCGCTCGCCTAGCTGATATCGCAAGTGGTGTAATAATCCAAACTCTCAAATATCTCTTCTTCTGTGCAATAAATGTCGTATCCGCATTTACCAATTTCACTTAATAATGAGAAGCTGATCTGCCCGGCATTGTTCTTTTTATCATTCTTCATGATATCCAGCAGGTCGGGATAAAACCTTTTATTTAATTTATAAGCCGGATAAGTGCCTTTAATGGTTTTCACAATTTCAGACAGTTCTTCTTTTTTAAGTCCATTTCTCTTTTCAGAAAGGAAAGCTTCGCAAATAAAACCGATTGCAATCGCTTCTCCATGCAATAATGGACTTTTATCATGTTTCAAAGAGTAGCTTTCAATAGCATGTCCGATCGTATGTCCGTAATTCAGAATTTTTCGCAATCCTTTTTCAAATGGATCTGTGATGACTACTTCATTTTTAATTTCAATGGAACGGTAGATAATTTCGTCATTCAGGTCTTTTGGAACAATTCCCTTTAATTTTTTGAACAGGGAAGCATCGTAAATGAGTCCGTGTTTAATTACTTCAGCATATCCAGAGCGGAGTTCCCTGTCGCTTAATGTATTCAGGAACTGAGTATGAATATAAACTGCCTTAGGCTGAGTAAAGGTACCAATGATGTTCTTTACATTTTCCATATCCACACCGGTTTTGCCACCAACCGAAGCATCAACCTGGGATAGAAGGGTAGTAGGTACCTGTACAAAATCAATACCACGCTTGAATGTAGAAGCGGCAAAACCACCCATGTCAGTAATCACTCCACCGCCAAGATTGATCATGATGCTGTTTCTGTCGGCACCAAAGTCAAGGAGCATTCTCCAGATTCCGATGCAAAAATCAATATTCTTATTTTCCTCACCAGGTGTAACTTCAATCAGATCGAATTCAATGGACCCTAAAGCTTCCTGTAATGCCGGCAGACAGTGGATTTCTGTATTGCTGTCAACCAGAACAAAAACCTTGCTGTATTTCTTTTTATTTAAAAATTCAGATAATTCCTTCAGACTGTTCTCGAAAAAAACGGAATAGCTTATACTCTCGATGGGTTTCATGTAACTTTTATTTTTTGTCCTTTGAATTCAACGATATCGCCACGCCTAACTTTAAGGCGTTTGCGCAGATCTACCTCTCCGTTATATTTCACTAATCCGGCTTCAACCACAATTTGGGCTTCTCCACCGCTTGGGACAAGGTTCATGGCCTTCAGTAATTGGATCATCGGAATGAATTCTCCTTCTAATTTAAATTCGAGCATGCAACAAACTTACAAATTTTAGCTTTTGTATGTTAATATCTCAATATTTCTACCTTTGTGCAATAAACCAATTATTTTGAAGAGCCGCCCGGCAAAAAGCCATAATTTATCATTTGATAATACTGAGATTGCTTTTCGTGGAAAATCGAATGCAGATCTTACCCGTGCATACTGGTTATTTAAGTTCATCAGTATTAAATTTCTGACGAAGATAGGTCCGCCCATAACCAATGTAGCCCTTAAGCTGGGCTTACCTATTAAATCAATGATTAAAGCTACCATCTTCCGACAGTTCTGTGGGGGAGAAAGTATTGCGGAATGTGAACATACTGTTGCTCAGCTCCATGCAGGCAGTGTGGGCTCTATTCTGGATTATTCGGTTGAGGGAGAAGATGAAGAAGATGTATTTGATCATACATGCGAAGAAATCATGAAAACCATTCGTCATGCGGATGGTGATGATCGGATTCCTTTAACTGTCTTTAAAGTTACCGGATTGGGCAGATTTGCTTTACTTGAGAAAATAAATGCAGGGCAAGCTCTTGAAGCCGCTGAAAAATCGGAATTTCAACGTCTTAGTCATAGGGTTGATCAAATTTGCGGACTAGCCCATTCACTGAATGTGAGTGTAATGATTGATGCAGAAGAAAGCTGGATTCAGGATCCAATCGATTCGATGGCTCTTGAAATGATGCGAAGGTACAATCAGGAAAAGGCAATAGTTTTTAATACCTACCAGCTGTACAGGAATGATAAATTGGCTTCCCTGCAGGCAGACTTTACTTTAGCACTTTCAGAGAAATTTATACTTGGAGCTAAACTGGTTAGGGGTGCATACATGGAAAAGGAACGTAACCGTGCTGAAGAAATGGCTTATGCTTCACCAATACATTCCGATAAGGAATCAACAGACCATGATTATAATGATGCGTTAAAGTTCTGCATCAGCAGGATCGATTCAATATCTTTTGTAGCGGGAACCCACAATGAGCTTAGCTGTGGCTTGCTTGCCGATTTGCTTGATGAAAAGGGTATCCCACATGATCATGAGCATATTTACTTTTCTCAATTACTTGGGATGAGTGATAATTTAAGTTTTAATCTTGCCGCCGCCGGTTATAAGGTTGTTAAATATGTCCCTTATGGGCCGGTAAAGGCGGTTATGCCTTATCTTTTCAGAAGGGCGGAGGAAAACACATCAGTTGCAGGGCAAATGGGAAGAGAACTTCGTTTGATCTCGGCAGAGATGAAGCGCCGGAAACTTAAGTGAAGTAGTATTGAGTATTGAGTAGTGAGTATCAAGAACCAAGAATCAAGACTAAATTTCTACTTTGAATCTATTCCAATCTGTCTTGGTTCTTGGCTCTTGGTTCCTCAATCAAAACTTTTATTTGTTTAATATTCCGGAATCATACAAATAACTTTCCAGAGTCTCATCCGCTGTGAGCAGGTGGGTGTTTAGTCCCAGTATATCAGCAGTTTTCAAATGTTGCGGGCTATCGTCTATAAAAAGGGTTTCTTTCGGATTGAGATTGTTTTCACGCATCACGAATTCAAAGATCTCCCGATTGGGTTTTCGCATTTTCATTAGATGGGAGTAATAATCTTTCTCGAAAAATACTGCATTAGAATCTAAATGATGTTCTCTTTGCAGGTAGTCTATGATCCAGTTGTAATGGATCTCATTATTATTACTGAGCAGGAAGGTTCTGTACTTTTCTTTTACTTTCAAAAGAAGATCATGATTTGGCTCAGGTACACCGATTAACAGGGAATTCCATGCCTTATCAATTTCAGCATCACTTAAACTTTGGATACCGGTAACTTTACGGATACCATCCCTGAATTCTGAGGAGGAAATAAGGCCTTGCTCAAACTGATCAAACAGTGAATCGTGACCTTTATGTGAGAAGAAATGGTCTACATTTTTGACTCCAAGCTCAGTAAAACTATGTTGTGCCCTGTTGAAGTCAATCGTGAAAATTACATTGCCATAATCGAAAATTATATTTCTAATCTTATTCATATATTTAGTGCAGTATATTATATTTTTGATCTTTTTAAAGGCAAGACCTTGTTTTGTTTTATACGCCTGACCTCATCTGTTAAATGACTTTTATTCCAAATAGCTATTCAATTATTCTGTTGATCTGTGGCCTAATCACACTCTATATGTGTATCAGGATTTTTCGCAGATATGAGATCGTTGTGCGCTGGTTTGGATTTATGATGTTGGGCATTGCAATCTGGGCACTAAGTTATGGATTAGAACTTTCAAGTACCA
>CAYJAM010000298.1:0-3911 GCA_964367725.1 uncultured Sphingobacterium sp.
GAAACAGCCCTTTGATTATAAGTAGTGCAACAGCTACCTGTGGTTGTACTGTGCCGGAATACCCAAAAGAGCCCGTAGCGCCTGGTGCTGATGGAGTTATTCGTGTCGTATTTAACAGTGCCGGTAAACCGGGCATGCAGAATAAAGTTGTAACTATTACAGCTAATACAATACCATCTCTAACCGAACTGAACATACTTGGAATGGTTGAGGCGGCTAAAGCAAAATAAAAATCAAAATTAAACTAGAATAATATGGACATGCAACAGATCGGCCAGTTTTTACCAATGCTACTAATTATTGTGGTGTTTTATTTCTTTATGATACGCCCGCAAATGAAGAAAGCAAAGGATCATAAAAAGTTTGTGGAGGAATTAAAGAAGGGTGATAAAGTGATCACAACCTCAGGGATACATGGTAAAATTGTTGACTTGAACGAAACTACATTTCTAATTGAAGTTGAAAGCGGTACAAAGATTCGTTTTGAAAAATCTTCTGTTTCTCTGGAATCTTCAAAGGCTCTTAGTCAGGCAGCAGCTAAATAGAACGACCATTAAATTAATATGAACGCCGCTTCATTTTTGAAGCGGCGTTTTTATTTGACTAAATTTGATTAATTCATCTGATATGCCTTTAATTAAATTTACTAAAATTGAAAGACGCAGGATCTCCCTGTTTTTCCTCTGCCTGCTATTGGCCGTGGGAGCATGGTTGTTTTTTGCACTTTCAAACAGGTATGTTTATCAGGTTCAGACTTTGGTACGCTTTGTTGATCTGCCTGAGAACAGGGCATTTCATCCTTTGCAATCAGATACCATCAGACTTCAGGTTGAAGGAACGGGATGGCAATTATTGTTTTCCAAATTAAGAATTAGTCCACCTTCGGTAAATATTGAATTGAAAGAATTACAGAAACAGACTTTTATCGAGCTTTCTGATCAGATTCAAAAGATCAATAATCAGGTTGGTTCTACCCAAAAAGTGGTTTATATCCACCCTGATACACTTTATTTTGATTTTTCTTCAAGTACGGTAAAGAAAATTCCTGTGGTATTGAAACAGGATATTCAATTTAAAGCACAGTTTGGTATTTCAGATTCGGTTCAGATTAGTCCCGCATTTGTAACTATTACCGGACCCGTTAAAGAGCTTGCAAACATAAGAACCTGGGAAACCGAACTGCTCAGTTTGAATAAAGTGAGTGAAAGCTTAAATATGAAAATCAATTTGAAGCGACCATCCAAGGCAAATATTACAATACATCCCGGATTTGTCGATCTCAGATTAAAAATTGATGAATTCACTGAAAAAGTAATTGAAATACCAGTTAAGGTTCTGAATAATAATGAGTTCAGGAATTTAAAATTGCTTCCGGACAGGGTAAAGGTTACCTTGCTTATCCCATTAAGTAAATATCAGGAAACCGATAGAAGTGATTTTGAATTGTTTGTTGATCTGAATAACTGGAAGGAAAATGGATATACCCAGTTACCTGTTAGAATACTGCGTATTCCTGAATTTTCCAGACTTGTAAAAATTGAACCTCAGACATTAGATTTTATAATTCAAAAATGATGCTGAAGATTGGAATAACAGGAGGGATAGGTAGCGGTAAGACAACGGTTTGTAAAGTATTCGAACTTTTAGGCGTACCTGTATTCTACGCTGATGATGTCGCCAAGTCCATAATGTATACTGACCCAATATTGAAATGGGGGGTTCTTAATGCATTTGGAGAGAATTCTTATACCCAAAGCGGAGATTTAAACCGAAACTATATCTCATCAATTGTATTTAATGATAAGCATGAACTTGAGAAATTGAATTCGCTTGTACATCCTGCAGTCTTTAGAGCTTTTGATACCTGGGTTTTAAGTCAAAGGGAAGCATCCTATGTCATTAAAGAAGCAGCACTCCTGTATGAAAGTGATGCCTATAAAATGTGCGATCAGTCAATCCTTGTAATCTCACCCATTGAAACCAGGATAAGCAGAGTTAAAGCCAGAGACGGGATTAGTGCCGAAGATATTCAATTGAGAATGAACCGCCAGTTTAGTGACGAGCAGAAAATGAAGTTTGCAGATCATATTCTGATGAATGATGAGAAGCAATTATTAATACCCCAAATTATTCAATTGCATCAACAGTTTTTGTTGATTGGATCCTGATATGATTATAAGCGACTTTTTGGCCATTAACGAGCGTGGTTTGTATTGCCGCTACGGGAACTTTTACCTGGATCCCAAAGAGGCTTCTGCGCATGCCGTAATTTCACATGCACATGGCGATCATGCTGTCAGAGGCAACGACTATGTATATTGTACCCCAGCAACTGCTGCGATTATGCAGCACAGGTATCAAAAGAATGCCGGTAACAATTTCCGGACCTATGATTGGTCAGAATCATTTGATTTAAATGGAGTTATGATCAGCTTCATTCCTGCCGGTCATATTCTGGGTTCAGCTCAGGTGCTTATGGAGTACAAGGGTGTAAGATATTTATATACAGGTGATTATAAGCTGCAGGGAGATGCCACCTGCGAGAAAATTGAGTTTATCAAAGCAGATGTCCTGATTAGCGAGTCTACTTTTGCAGATCCTGATGTTCAACATCCTTCAGCCTCAGATGAGATTAAAAAGCTGAATATATTCAATCATAATGTTTTACTTGGCGCCTATTCATTGGGTAAAGCACAAAGGCTCATTAGTCTGATTTCTGAACATTGTCCGCAGCGTCAGGTACTGGTCCACCATTCTATTATTGGGCTGAACAGGATTTACGAGCAATTTGGCTTTCATCCCGGCAAGTATGAACTTTATACCCGTAAACAAATGAAACAGCCGGATCAGAATTTGGTCTATATAGTCCCTCCTTTAACGTTTAATAGCTATATCAGGGCAAAGAATGTGGTCAGGGCATTTGCATCGGGATGGATAAATTTACAGACAAATAATGACCTTAAAATTTTGATTTCAGATCATGTAGACTGGAATGATATACTCAACATGATTAAAAATGTTGAACCTTCTGAGCTTTGGACACTTCATGGTAATGGAAAACATTTGAAATCTTATTTCAAGGACCAGTTAACTGTAAAATTGCTTAATTATGCTGATTGAAAATATAGACTATTACATCAATGAAGAGGGTAATCTCGTTTTTACAGAAAAGTACCATTTAAAAAGAGGATATTGTTGTAAGAATAAGTGTTTGAATTGCCCCTGGAAATATGGGCAGGATAAAAATATAAAGTCCAAGGTTAAATAATTTGTTCTTAATTTTGAGTACCCTTTTGGTTTTATTACTGAATTTAAGCGAACCAATATATAAGGCATCAAAATGGAAATAGAAAAGGAAATTTACAACAAGAAATTTGAGAATAATCATCAGAAAGTGGTTGTAAACCTGATATATACCTATGGATGGATAACCAATTTGCTCAGATTAAAGCTCAATAAGCATAGTATTACGCTCCAGCAATACAATATTTTGAGAATTTTAAGGGGCCAGTACCCCAATCCGGCAACGGTAAACATCCTGAAAGAACGAATGCTTGACAAAATGTCGGATGCATCCAGAATTGTGGAGCGTTTGGTACAGAAAGAACTGGTTAAACGATGTGTCAGTGATAAAGACCGCAGAGCTGTGGATGTTCTGATCAGTCAAAAGGGTTTGGATATTCTTCAAAAACTTGATAATGAAGTCTCGTTAAAGGATCTGCTTTCCAAAAATCTGAGCGACGAAGAAGCCCATACCTTAAGTGGATTGCTGGATAAGATGAGAGGTTAGTTGAGAGTTGAGAGTTGACAGTTGACAGTTGATAGTTGACAATTGACAGTTGACAGTTGAGAATGGAGAGTTGAGAGTTGAGAGTTGACAGTTGAGAGTTGACAGTTGACAGTTGACAGTT
>CAYJAM010000299.1:0-3909 GCA_964367725.1 uncultured Sphingobacterium sp.
AATACCAGTGTCGCAAAAAGCAAGGGGGCAATAATAGTCTTGATCATTTTTAAGAAGACCTTACTTAATACCTGTAGTTTAATTCCTATCTCCGGAAAATCATGGCCAATTTCTGCTCCAACTACCATAGAGATTAAAATCCAGGTAGTGAGTGATTTCTTTTTAAACCCGTATGAAAATAAACCGGCGATGGCCAACCACCTCGAAAACATCAATACCAATTCAGGAACATTCAATAAGCTATAATGATCCAAAAAAGTGAGCAAGGCAGAAAATGAAATCACTATGATAGCGATAATTCCGAGATTTGAGAACTTCATAAATGCTGGTTAGTATATCGAACAAAAGTAATTAATTAGATTTACCCTGCAAATGAAAGCATAAGATGAAGCCAGAGAAACTAAGTGATTTAAAAAAAGAGCTCACAGGGCTTTCTGCGCACCAATTAACAGACATCTGTCTCAGGCTTGCCAAATACAAAAAGGAAAACAAAGAATTACTTACCTATCTCCTTTTTGATGCAGACAACCCGATGAAGTATGCCGAAGAGGTAAAAAACTTCCTGTTAGAGGATTTTAAAACCATGCAGAAGCATTATTATTACAGTACCAAAAGTATGCGCAAAATTATCCGCCTGATTAATCGCTATGCAAAATACACCGGATCAAAGGAGGTGGAAACGGAACTCGCTCTTTGGTTTTGCATAAATTTTTTAATATTTGCTGATCTTAAAACAAGTCATAAACCACTACAGGGATTGTTGACAAGGCAATTTGAAAAGATAACCAGACTAATACCAAAACTGCATGAAGACCTTCAGTTTGATTATCAAAAGGAATTTGAGATTGTGGTAATTAATGCCTCAGAACAAACCCGCTGGGTGAATAAAAGTCATTATTTGTAACAATTCGGCAATAACAAAGTCAAAAAACCTAAACTATTTACTTTTGAGCAAGGAAGCACAATTCAAGGAAATTTTCCAGGCCAATTCTAAAAAGATCTACCATTTGTGTTATGGTTATACCGGGGATGATGAAACCGCGAATGACCTGATGCAGGAGACTTTTATGAAGGTCTGGCAAAACCTGGATAAATTCCGTAATCAGGCTTTAATATCTACCTGGATCTATAGGATTGCTGTTAATACCTGCTTATCCTACCTGAGAGTCGAAAAACGGCAGGCTAAAGATGAGCTTACCGACACCATCATTGAAACCAAAGGCGAAGAGATCTCGGAAAAGAACGAGCAGGTTTCAACGCTTTATAAATGTATCGCCCAGCTTGAAGAAAATGAACGTATCATCATCACAATGGTACTGGATGAATTACCCTATGCCGAAATAGCTGAAATATCAGGTATCTCAGAAGGTAATTTGAGAGTAAAAATCCATCGAATTAAACAAAAACTGACTGAATTATATAACAGACATGAAAGATTTTGAAGCATTGAAGAGTATCTGGCACGACCAGGTTGCACTGCCGAAAGTCAGTCACGAAGATGTATTGAAAAACCTGCGAAAGACCAGGAATGGTCTTGCAAGTAAACTATTAATCGAAATGATAGGCATGGGGATTGCCGCTGCGGTACTCATCTATGTTTGGATAGCGAGTCCCTTTACCATGTGGACTACCCATCTTGCAATGGTCATATTTATCTGTTGTTGCATTTATTATATCCTTGCAATGATCAGTAATTACCGCAGAATAAATTACGATAAACTGCTGGACAAGCCAGAATGTTATATCAATCACCTAAAAAAATACAAACACGATCGCTATATTTTCAATACCAGAAAGTATAAAGTGTATTCTATATTCTTTACTGCCGGTTTTATACTTTATTTTATTGAGATCTCTTTTATGACTTCCCTTTGGATCACAGTTATGGGAATTTCATTCACCTTTCTATGGATCGCCTTGTGCTATTTTGTTCTGATGCGAATCTACATTAAACGCGAGGAAACAAAACTGGAAGAAATGATCCAAAATCTTGAAAGACTCCATAAACAGTTTGAAGATACCGCTCAATAATCCTAAGGCTTTTTAGCCTCCACTACAGCTTCTTCCTTTATCTCTTTAACCTGCAGACTATTGTTTTTTAGGGTATACTCCAATTTTTTGATTGCTGGTTTTACTTTAGCTGAAGAATCCTGATCCGAATGGAATGGGAATTCACGAAATAGCCTTCCATCTTTTACATACATAGAATCCTCTCCGCGATATCCCTCTTTTAAGGATGAGCTCAGATCAGGAAATCGAATCTGCTGATTAGAACCGCCTTCTCCATACTCATAGATATACATCATCAGATAAGAATCTTTCCCCTGACCAACCGACTGTATGTACAACTCCGGATTCCCGTCGGTATCGAGATCCATATTCCAGGCATCTGCCACCTTACCTTTCAGCTCGCCTGAAACAGAGCGGTAACTTAAACGGGTGGAATCTGATCTTAAAATGAGATAACCCCCAATGGAGTCAGATCCCCTGCCCCAACTGACAATATCCAGGGTCAGTCCGGGTTTTACTTCTATTGCTTTGTGAAAACGAAATGGTTCCGGAATTTTTTTCACCTCCTGTTTAACAGAGACTGTCTGCTTTTCCTCTTCAGCTCCGCAGGAGAACAATAAACCCGTTAAACATAGCACAGAAATAAATTTAAAAATATTCATAACAGGAAAATCTCAATAAAGGTGTAATTAGACTTGTTTGCTTATCTCAAATTTAATAAATAAATGCAGGCATTTCATAAGCTTGATTAACAATATATTATGCGTCCGATCTTGTAACATTACCGATCTGAATCCATAAAAAAAGCCTCCGTATGAGGGAGGCTTTTCGTTAGGCTAATTACCTGTAATCAATGACTGCCATGTTCTGCAGCTGCCAGGTATCTTTCAGCTTCGAGTGCTGCCATACAGCCAGTTCCTGCTGCAGTTACCGCCTGACGCCATAGCTTATCCTGTGCATCCCCACATGCGAATACACCCGGAATATTAGTCTTAGTACTATCAGCTTCAGTAATCAGATATCCGGTTTCATCCATATCCAGTATTCCTTTGAATATTTCTGTATTGGGATTATGACCGATTGCAACAAAGAATCCTGTTACATCTAAAACTTTAGTTTCTTTGGTCAGGTTATTTGAGACCTTCACTCCCGTAACATTTTTGCCGTCACCAAGGATTTCCTCTGTATCTGTATTATAATGAATTTCAATATTCGGGGTATTTAAAACCCGGTTCTGCATTGCCTTGGATGCTCTGAATTCATCCCTTCTGACCAGCATATGCACCTTCTTACAAAGTTTGGCAAGATAGGTCGCCTCTTCTGCTGCTGTATCACCAGCCCCAACTATCGCAACATCCTGTCCTTTAAAAAAGAAACCATCACAAACTGCACAGGCAGAAACTCCAAATCCGTTATATTTTTGTTCACTTTCCAGTCCGAGCCATTTAGCACTCGCCCCTGTAGCAATAATTACTGTATCAGCAGTTATAGTCTTTTCTTCATCAATGATTACTTTATGAGGTGTTGAGGAAAAATCAACTTTAGTTACATATCCAAAGCGGATCTGTGTGCCGAAACGCTCAGCCTGTTTTCTGAAATCTTCCATCATCTCAGGACCCATAATTCCATCCGGATAACCAGGGAAATTTTCAACATCGGTCGTTTGGGTCAGCTGCCCGCCGGGAACCATTCCAGTATACATTACCGGTTTCAAATCAGCACGGGCAGCATAAATAGCTGCAGTATAACCTGCGGGACCTGATCCTATGATCAGACATTGTACGTGTTCAGTTTCTTGAGACATTTCTGTAAATAATTTATACAAATTTAGGGTTTTGAAGGCGGATGGACAACATGGAATTGTCAACTAAAAATACTATCCTGAAGAAGGTCTCATCC
>CAYJAM010000300.1:0-3901 GCA_964367725.1 uncultured Sphingobacterium sp.
GTATTAAGGATGTTCTGCAACTAATCAAAGGGGAATCTTCGCGATGGATAAACCTGAGAGGGGGATTTACCAATTCGTTTCAATCAAAATTTGAATGGCAGGATGAATACCTGGCAGTTTCTGTTTCTGAATCCAATATAGTAATGGTAAGAGAATACATTAATAATCAGGAAAGGCATCATAAGAGAAAATCATTTGAAGAAGAATATAATGCTTTTGCTGAAAAACTGGGGTTCAAACAAATTGGATGAGATTAATGTTCTATCTATTGGGCTAAAGCCCAATGTAATTTTTCTTACCTGTTGCTGAATATTGGGCTGAAGCCCGCCAAGGTAAATTCTCATTAACCCCAGCTAAAGCTGGGGCCTATTGAGCAAGTGTACTAGTTGGGCTAAAGCCCAATGTAATTGTCCCAGCATTTATTTGAATGTTGGGCTGAAGCCCACCCGGATGAACTCCGTTCGGACTGGCCCGAAATGGTTCAACTCGAAAAGCCAAAATAAAGCTGGGGCCTATTGAGCAATCGTATTGCTGTAATGTCATAAATACTTTAAAGAACACATTGGAATACTGAGGAGGCTAAGATACTGGCAGTTTACCTCTGACAATGCAAGAGTAAAATCATGATCACTTGCATCCCGTCACTTTCCAGATTTTCCCATCGGTTTTAGTGAATATATAAATCTGTTTATCTGCCCCCAAACCAAAGCGAAGGTCGGCCCTGTTATTTTTAGTAATAGCTTTAAAATCAGATATTTGCCCGTTAAATGATAATTTGAACTCTGAAATTTGAGACTGCCTGCTTTGTACAATTTCATTATAATTGATGTAAAATACCCTACCGCTGGAAATGTCACCAAAAATATATTTATGCTTTAAGGCAGGGATATCTCCCTCATAGGGATAGCCAGCAGAAATGGCAGTTCCCTCATCATGATCAAATTGAGCAATCGGATAAACGAAATTAAATTTTGCTTCATCAGTCTGCAATGAATAAACCTGGTCCATTCTACCCAAATGATTCAAGAAAAATGTACCCTCTCTTACAGGCCAGCCATAATCAGCACCTGCTTGTATAAAGTTCAGTTCTTCAATTTTAGTTAAGCCAATATCAGATACCAGCATCTTTCCATCAGGTGTCCATGAAATTCTATTTGGATTTCGAAAACCACGGGCATATACCTCACCCAGAGTTTTCTCATCATTGTCATTAGCAAAAGGATTTATTGAAGGGATTCCATATCGCCCGTTTTTGCTGTTATTTCCTAAGGGATCAATCCTCAAAATTGAAGCCCGGATTTGAGTATTGGAATTACATAGAGCTGAAAATCCGGCCTCTGCAGAACCTCCATCTCCAACGGTAATATATAATAATCCATATTCCGGATCTTTGGGACTGGATAGCGGATTAAAGGCAATTTCTTGCATGCTATGTACTGCTGAAGGCATATCTAGACGTAAAAGCTCTTTTCTTTCTCCGGCAACAATCCCTGATTTGGGTTTATTGATTTTCCATACTGAAAGAATACTTTGTAATCGAACAGGAATAGTGCTATCGTAAGGAAAATCTGCAGGACCTGAATGTGCATTTTCAGAATGTAAGGTATATAACAGTCCGTTTTTATAGAATTCTGGATGGAAAGCAAAACTTTCGAAACCTGTGGCGTAACCCGGGGCGGTAATAAATCCTGGAATTAGCTTTTTGAGGTCCATTACTTCAATTAATTCTTTAGCCTTTAATTCATACAGCTTACCGTTTAAATCTTCGATAAAGTTGCGTTCAGTTCTGCCGGATAAAACCTTCATTTGATTTATCCGGGCTAGAGGAGCTTTGACTGCACTGGGCATCGCGGTTGTTACTTCCTGAAGTTCAAGTGTTAACCCTGATTTTATTATCCTTTGGGGTATTGGATCTTTAACTGGCATTCCGAATTTTTCGATTGTTGCTGATTCATCTTTTATCCGATAGGTGTTTACATAGGCTAATATTGCCCCCAATTGATCATTGGAAAAGTTTCCAAAACCAGGCATCGGCACTTTATATTCAGCAAATAATCTTGTAGCTCTGGGGTTTCCTCCTTCAATAAGACTTTGGGAGTTACGAATAAATTGCATAAGTGTGCCCCTGGGCACCTCTGCAGTTACACCTGATAAATCTGGTCCAATCCCTCTTTGGTTAAAGCTATGGCAGGAACTGCAGTTTTGTTGAAATAATGATTTTCCCTCTTCAATGATTTTTTCATCCTTCAGATAATCAGTGCTGCCCTGTGCCATTGCTCTGTTTATCAGTAATTGCGAGATACAAATGGCAATTAGTACTTTAAAATTGGTCATTGAAATTTTTTAATTAATGTAGGTGTACAGAGTTAAAATTTTAGTTAAATAATTTGGCCTGCAAATATGTTTATTTATTTAACTAGTTGATTGTTAAATTATTGGCATAGTCACTCCACAGGTTATTATTTAATTCTATATCAGGCTTCCCATCATAAACAATAAATCGATAGCGTGCGATATATGTCTTAGCCCGGTTGATCTCAAAGGGGCCAGCTTGTGAAGGAGCATAGCAAAAGAAAGGTTCGCTTGGATGAATACGCATCGGCTGGGGTGAACGAAAATTATCCGGATGAGATAAAATAGTTATACCCGTAAGTTTTCCGCCAATATTACCACTGATGTGAACCCATTTTGATGTAGTAGCGTGTCCATTGCTTCTGTCTTTGCCTTCTGAAGTCAGAAAATAGGCATTATCCTTTCCATTCCACTCTCCATTGCCTCTAAAGCCGATTCCTCCATATAAATATTCCGGAAGCTTTAAGACTGAGGTATCGGCTAAATTCTGTTTGAGTTCAAGGTCAAAAACATAATAAGGTCTTTCAATATTGCTTATGTTATACACTTTAACTTCCCAGTCTTCATTCAATACTTTTTTATTTGGACTTATTGAAAGGTCATAATAAATATTTCTTGATTCTAAAGACGCAAACACCGCCCCTGACTCTGAATTTTTAATCCCCTCAAACAACACAGTACCGGTCTTATCGCCCATGTTCCAAAAATCAGGTTGCCGGCCCTCAAACTCAGTTTTTGTCCATGCTGCCCATATTCCATGATGATGTTTATGGTTTAATGGATAATCATCCGCAACAGCAAGACCAGAAGGGGAGAGTACCGGAAAAATATATCCTCCACGACGAAATACAGGTTCAATTCCTGCCGGCAGATCCTTTTTCCCTGTTTGCAGGCCGATTACCTGCCTGCCATTTACCGTAAATTTTGCCTCATCCTCCGTTAATAAAATTTCTGCTTTACTTGCTGATTTTCTTTCCCTGATCGTTTTAAAGCTTTTAACTTCTCCCGGATTGAGACTCATTATCGCACAGGCATAGCCATCTTTCAGAAATTGTACAGGATACTTCTTTTTGTCCTTATCGATAAGAAATATGTTCTCCTTGCCGGCTGCAGGGTTTAATTTGAACTTCACAATACTGTTTTTTCTAACAATATTGTCATTCGCAATCCGGATGTTCTTCGATACCTGTGCCGATGTATCCAATAACATCCCCAGCATCAAACAAAATACTAGTATTATCTTCATAATTCATATTTTATAAATAGAATGATATATCTACCTATTCCCCATTCCCCATTCCCCATTCCCCATTTCCTATTCCCATTTCCTATTCCCATTCCCTAATGCCTAATCCCCATCCTCTTCCACATAATTCAAATCCTTATGAAACGTCTCATCCAAATACCTGAGCGCAATTACAGCAATTACAAATGAAAGTAATCCAACAGCTGCTGCTGCATAAATAATTCCCCAGCTCATTTTGAACTGAATAAAGAGTGCTGTAAGGGGTATAACAGCCCCCCTCACAAAGTTAGGAACCGAAGTTGC
>CAYJAM010000301.1:0-3893 GCA_964367725.1 uncultured Sphingobacterium sp.
CGTTCCCGGGAATAGCCCTTCTGGAAATTTTTTTGGACTTTCCAGTCCATAGCCACCTTAAGAGCATTCTCTATGGCAAGTCCGCCACCCGCGATAAAAAAAGCATGGGGCAGATAATCCGGAATACCAACCCGTGAGAAAGTTTTAACGAATTGTGCGTACTGGGTGGTATAAATATCTGAATTGGAAGGGTTGGTTAATGCAGCCAGCATCAGATTTTTTTTGAACTCTTCATCATTTACCATTTTAGGATGATTATAACCCAAAGGAACTGATGCGAAACAGGTAAAAAAATCTAATAATGTACGCTCATATTTTGCGTCATAGATATAAACACCATTGCTTTTTTCCATGTCGAAAGTAAGGTCATAACCATCGGCGAGGATATGTTTGCTGAGTGTTTCCTGGACTTTTTCTGGTGAAACTGATAGTTTATACATATTGGTTAGGATATACTCAAAATTACTAAAATGTGCTCAAATGAGCAAATTTAGGGGTTTTGCAAAGTTTTTTTTGAAAAATAGGTTTAAACTCTTTAAAGCTATTTTTTGAACTGATGACCTTTCCGGTAATTTTATCGATCCTGAAAAATTGCAATAAATGGAGGAGAATTCTGCCTGATATCGGGTAATCAGAATGAAAATCTGTTTGCCATTCCTAAAATTCCGGTTATTCCTCCGGTATGTACCGCAAGTATCCGCGATCCTCTGGCAAAATGATCTTTTGAAATCAGATCGTAAATTGCAAAGAGCAGTTTTCCGGTGTAGATAGGGTCAATCAGAATGCCGGTAGAACTGGTAAAATCTTTTATGAAGGTAAGAAGTTCGTCATTCGTTTTTGCATAACCTCCGAAGTGATACTCATTGTGAAATTCAAAAGAAACTCCATTACTGAGGTTTTCAATCTCTTGTTTCAGGAAATCTGCTCCTTTTAGGACAGGAATGACATGCATTTTTGTTGCCATTGACTTTCTGTTTATACCTGAAAGAATACCGGCAGCGGTAGTGCCGGTTCCGGCAGCGCAAAAGAGATGGTCATACACTTCCGGAAGCTCATCAATCAATTCTGAGCAGCCTTTTGCAGCTAGATTGCCTGACCCGCCTTCATCAATGAAAAAAGCCTCAGAGTCATTGCCGAAGTTTCTATTAAACAGACCGGGCTTATCTCTGTAATTTTCACGGTCTGCAAAGATCAGTTGCATTCCAAAAAGTCTGCATAATAGGAGAGTCTCATTTTCGACATTTTCGCCTCGGACTATTCCTGTACTTCTGAAGCCGAATTTTGCGGCTGCGCAGGCGGTAGCAAGGAGATGGTTCGAATGAGCACCACCAAAGGTCACAAGATGCCCTTTTTGAAGTTTTTTGGCATCCTGGAGGATATATTTAAGCTTACGCCATTTATTCCCAGAGATAAAGGGATGAATCATGTCATCCCTTTTTATGAATAGCTGAACTCCCTTTGAGCTGAAGAGCGGATTAACTATTTCTTCAACCGGACTGTAAATTGGAAGATCGATCATCAGGGATTATTGGATCTATTTTCCTAAGCCAAATCCAATCCCGCCGTTAAATGAATTATATTCAGCCATACTGTATGAGCCATATATCCTGAAAAAGGCAAGGTTCAACTGAAAACCAATATTTGTTCTGAATCCACTGATATCAGTTTGTTTAATATTTATAGGGTCGGTAAACACAGAATAAGTTTTCTGTCCCAGTGGGGTTGCTCCATCAATTATTGGGTAATTACCTTTCATTCCCGCATCGGTCTTTGCAGAATTATGACCCACACTTATAAATGGGGTAAAGAGCAGGATTCTTTTTGAAAAAATTAATTCAGTATTGATGCCTGAGAATTTGGCTTCTACTCTTTGATTTGAGAAATTACTGGGTTGAGTTGCTGAAGATGGTATAGCATTGGCAGGTGCGGGTACATTCAGTGGTACTTCATAAGTAAATTGTGTGTATCCGGCAGCCAGAGCAATATCTAATGGAAGAATTTTATCAGCCATTCCTGAAATTAAAGGAATCAACTCAACTTTGAGGCCTCCTCCAAACATTCCGATAGATCCGAAATCGCTGCCAAGTTTAACAGTTGGCATCGCTCTGACACTTAATTCAATGCCTCTGGATAGCCCGATTGAACCTTGCAACTGAGGAGCCGGAATTAGTCCGACACCTGTACCTCCCGGTAATGTAAATGATTCTAATGCCTGATTATTGTTATCATATACTGTTAGCTGGGTGCCGTTGTTTTTTGAGCCTGAGAGTGTTGGTGCAATAGTTTGTGCCGGATTAGTTGGCCTTACATTATTAGATAAACCAATTTTGGTCACGTCAAAGCTCTCATCAGGTTGAGGGACAACTGCGCCTGTTATGCCAAAACGAAGATCAAACCTCAAAAGGTTTTTTGAGTGTGCTGTATTATTCCATCCGGAATTTAATCCTACACCTAAACCTTTAAAAAGAGGTTTTAAGTAAGCTTGAGCTAATTTGGTAGCATCCGCTGGACTCGATTTTATAAGACCGGACACATCACTCTGAGCGTATGTAAAGATCGGGAGGGCCAGAAATAAGCCTGTAACAATAAAGCGGAAGTGTAAGTGATTTTTCATAAATGATATTTATCTTTTCGATATAAAGTTAAGGTCTTTTGTTTAAAGCTGCTCTTAAATAGATGTTAATTCAAGATTTAACAGAAAATTAAATATCCGGGAATATGGATGAAGGTTTATGCCGTGTTTTACCTACAAAGATTTAATTTTGCAGGATGATAGATGAGAATCAGGAATTAGAGGAGCAGGACCTGTATGAACACCTGCGAATCGTTGTAGATAAAGGTCAGTCATTATTGAGACTTGATAAATTCCTGATCATTCGTACAGAGAATACCTCCCGCAACCGGATTCAGAATGCCATTGATGCCGGGAATGTTTTAGTCAATGATAAAGTTGTAAAGGCCAGTTATAAGGTAAAGCCACTCGATGTCATTTCATTGGTTTTGCCTCATCCGCCCCGCGATACTGAAGTTTATCCTGAAAATATCCCGATTGACATCATTTACGAGGATGATGATGTTATTATGGTCAATAAGGCTGCCGGTATGGTTGTTCATCCCGGTTTCAATAATTATACTGGTACTCTGGTAAATGCACTGGTCTATCATGCTCAGCAACTACCTCAAATGCCCGGAAATGAAGGCAGGCCCGGTTTGGTGCATAGGATTGATAAGGATACTTCCGGTCTGTTGCTGGTGAGTAAAAATGAATGGGCGATCACTTTTCTCGCCAAACAGTTCTTTGATCATAGTATCACCCGAAAGTACCTGGCCTTAGTATGGGGGGATCTGGCTGAAGACGGGACCGTGAAGGGTTATATCGGCCGCAGTGTTAAGGACCGTAAAGTGATGGCTGTTTATGATGATGAAGAAAAGGGAAAATGGTCGGTTACCCATTATAAAGTTCTGGAGCGCTTCAACTACGTTACACTTATAGAGTGCGAGCTGGAAACCGGCCGGACCCACCAGATCAGAGCGCATATGAAGCATATTGGTCATCCTTTGTTTAATGACAGTTCCTATGGTGGCGACCGTATTTTAAAGGGTACTATTTTTAATAAATACCGGCAGTTTGTTGAAAATTGTTTTGAAATAATGCCGCGACAGGCCCTGCATGCTAAGTCTTTAGGCTTTATTCATCCTGCTACACGAAAATTTGTTCACTTTGAAACTGAACTACCTGCTGATTTTCATGCAGTCCTAGAGAAGTGGCGTAATTACATTAAGGAATAAATATGAGTGTCGATTATATTAATTTTAACGGAAGTATTCTTCCTGCTGATCAACTGATATTTAAAGCAAATAATCGGGGTTTTCGGTATGGAGATGGTCTTTTT
>CAYJAM010000302.1:0-3886 GCA_964367725.1 uncultured Sphingobacterium sp.
TTGGCTCTTCAAATACGATGCCATCAAGTTCAAATTTATCAGAAAAAGTGATGCTTTCGCCATTCAAAACGGTAATCATACACGAACCTTCACCTTCGAAAAAAGCAGTTTGAACAGAATCTGCCAACCTGCTTAAAGTCTCCTCATCATCAGAGACAGACACCCGATCGATAACACTTTTTATATCCACATCGGCTCCCGATTGAGAATTGCCGCTTGACTGATCATCCAGAAGTTCTTCAATTTTCGATAAGTGATCATTTATCATCACCCGGGTGAAGCCCTTCTGTAATAATACTGCCAATTCCTCTTTAAGTGAACGGTTATTGTGAGCATGAAGGGGGCATAATACCGTCACTGAGGTCTCGGGATCCAGGTTTGAAATAAAATTGATCACATCAGTTACGGTATCCTTTTTAACTTCTTTGCCTGATACAGGAGAGATAGTCCGACCTATGCGGGAAAACAGCAATTTGAGGTAATCATAGATCTCAGTTGAAGTACCAACAGTTGAACGTGGATTACTGGTTATTACCTTTTGTTCAATAGCAATCGCCGGAGCGATGCCTTTAATATAATCTACATCGGGCTTATTCATACGCCCCATAAACTGCCTCGCATAAGAGGACAGGCTTTCTACATACCGGCGCTGACCTTCGGCATATAATGTATCGAATGCCAATGAAGATTTACCTGATCCTGACATCCCGGTAATGACCACCAATTTATTTTTAGGGATGGCCACATCAATGTTCTTCAGATTATGGACACGCGCGCCCTTAATGATAATATATTTTTTAGGATCTTTTTCCGCCTCTTTATTCATTCTGAAATTCCAAACTGCTTTTTCTCGTATATCTATTCAAGATATCTTAAAATTCGGAATGCAAAAATACAGCTATAAGAACTTATTATCGAGAGCGGATCAATTATTCTTTGATTTTGGCAAAATTTTTGCTTCATTTGAAAAAACTAACCAACACATCTTTTAACATTTATAGGAGACCTGCTATCGAATAAACTCTACTTCAATATCTTTTGGGAATTTACATTAAGGAGAATTTAAAGTATGAGTGCTATAAATATTCAATCGATTAGCGATCAGGAGCTGGTAAATCAATATATCCATGGCCATGAGCCAAGTCTGGAGGAGCTCATTCGCAGGCATAAATCTAAAATATATACATCTATATATCTGCTGGTCAAAGATTCTTATCTGGCAGAGGATATTTTTCAGGACACATTCATCAAGGTTATCAATACACTGAAAGCCGGAAGGTATAATGAGGAAGGAAAATTTTTGCCCTGGGTGATCAGAATTGCCCATAACCTTGTGATCGATCATTTCAGGAAAGTAAAGCGTGCCCCGGTAGTAACTACAGTTGAGGGCTTCGATATTTTTGAGGTTATAAAGTTCTATGATGAAAGTACTGAAGACAAGATCATCCGTGAACAAACTTACCAGGATCTAAGGGGGCTAATACACCATTTACCATCAGAACAAAAAGAAGTGCTGATTATGCGTCATTATGGGGATTTGAGTTTTAAAGAAATTTCAGATATCACCGGGGTAAGTATAAACACAGCTTTAGGCCGTATGCGGTATGCACTAAACAATTTGCGCAAAATGATGCTAACCAGGGAATTAAGTTTGAAAAATAATTAAAAATATTTTCAGACCGACAAAACATTTCTGTTACAGCTACGTTTAATTCTAAAAAAACATTTGCTTATGATAGAAACTTCTACCCCTGCAACAAATTCATTACCTAAAACAAAAGCTGAAAGCAGCTTTAATGCTGATGATCTTGGAGAGGATGAACAATCGTTCTACTCCTCAATAAAATCAGATTTGAACACATTAGCCAGAAATCCTGCTGAAAAAACGATCAGCAGTATCCTGGATTATTCAAAATCATTGTAAGAATTTGAAAAAGAATCGGTCCTGGGGACCGGTTTTTTTGTTTAATTAATGAAGCAAGATCAGCCAATCAATTTATATTTGTTCTGTGTTAATAAAAGACAGATATAAAGCTTTTGTAGAATATTTTTCATCTCATCAGCCTGAGGCCGAAACTGAACTGCATTATGAAAACCCTTATCAGTTATTGGTTGCAGTCATATTATCTGCTCAATGTACCGATAAACGAATAAATCAGGTAACGCCCAAACTATTTGAGCGGTATCCCAATCCTGAAAGCTTATCTATAGCTACACCTGAAGAAATATTTAATTACATCCGGAGTGTCAGTTATCCGAACAATAAATCAAAGCATCTGGTGGGCATGGCTCAAAAACTAGTCGCCGAGTTCAACAGTATCGTTCCATCAGATATTGATGATCTTCAAAAGATGCCGGGTGTAGGCCGCAAAACCGCAAACGTAATAGCTTCAGTTATCTTCAATGCACCTGCAATGGCCGTAGATACGCATGTATTCAGGGTTTCCAATCGGATAGGATTAACCAGAAATGCAAAGACACCATTGGCAGTAGAAAAACAATTAGTGAATTATCTTCCCCAGGACAAAATTCATATTGCCCACCACTGGCTCATTCTTCATGGACGTTATACCTGTCTGGCAAGAAGTCCAAAGTGCCAAATCTGCCCCTTGACGAATATTTGTAAATATTACCAGCTAAGTCAGACTGAAACAGCTCTCCTTAAAGCAGAGAAAGCACAATTGAAAAAGGCTAAGGATCTGAAAAAGAAAAAACAAGCAGAAAGGACAGCCAAAGCCCTGAAAAAATTTAAAGTGGTATAATAGTTCACTATAATTTTTTGAGAGATTAATTCAATATCTTGTTTTTTGAGAATAAAAAAAAATAAATATTTTGATAATATTTTTAGTATTTTAAAATATTTACTATAAATTTGACGATATAAAACTAAAATAATGAGCAACGCAGATAAATTAAAAGCTTTACAGCTTACGCTGGATAAACTTGAAAAATCATACGGAAAAGGAACCGTTATGAAATTAGGCGATAATGCGGTAGAAGCAATAGAAGCAATTTCAACCGGTTCAATCAGCCTGGATATCGCCCTGGGTATTGGAGGATTGCCTAAAGGACGTGTGATAGAAATTTATGGTCCTGAATCTTCTGGTAAAACAACCCTGGCCATTCATGCCATTGCCGAGGCTCAGAAAAAAGGTGGGATAGCAGCTTTCATTGATGCGGAGCATGCTTTTGATAAATTTTATGCGAGCAAGCTAGGGGTAGATATAGAGAATCTTTTGATCTCCCAACCCGATAACGGCGAGCAGGCCCTTGAGATTGCCGACAATCTGATTCGATCAGGAGCTATAGATATTATCGTAATTGACTCAGTTGCGGCGCTTGTTCCAAAGGCAGAGATCGAAGGTGAAATGGGTGATTCAAAAATGGGATTGCATGCACGTTTAATGTCACAGGCCCTTCGTAAATTGACCGGGACCATATCTAAAACAGGATGCTGCTGTATTTTCATCAATCAGTTGAGGGATAAGATAGGTGTTATGTTTGGAAGTCCGGAGACCACCACAGGAGGAAATGCCCTGAAGTTTTATGCTTCAGTACGTTTAGACATACGCAGAATATCACAGATAAAAGATACTGATGAGGTTTCAGGAAACCGGGTTAAGGTTAAGGTTGTAAAAAACAAACTTGCTCCTCCTTTCCGAATTGCTGAATTTGACGTCATGTTTGGAGAAGGAATTTCCAAAGCAGGTGAGATCATTGACCTGGGTGTTGATTTCGATATCATTAAAAAGGCAGGTTCATGGTTTAGTTACGGTGATACCAAGCTAGGTCAGGGCCGGGATGCTGTGAAGCAATTGTTGTTAGACAATCCTGATCTTATGGACGAACTTGAAGCCAAGATCAAGGCTACTGTAACCGCCGATCA
>CAYJAM010000303.1:0-3881 GCA_964367725.1 uncultured Sphingobacterium sp.
CAGATCATAAAATGGAGGAATTTGTTGAAATGATCAAAGAAGGGGAGATGCCACTTAAATCATACACACTGATACACGGTGATGCTAAATTGTCGGATGCGCAGCGTGCTGATCTATCGAAATGGGCAGAAGAAGTTCGTGCTCAGATTCAACCGAATATAAAGTAGGTAGGGAATAGGAAATGGGAAATAGGAAATAGGGAATAGATAAAAAGCCCCTTTTCAGATCTTATCTGAAAAGGGGCTTTTCTGTTGGAGATATTATTATTTATAAAGCTTCTGAAACAACCTCAGTAACCTCAGGAACCATACGTTTTAAAAGGTTCTCTATGCCTGATTTAAGGGTAATTGTTGATGAAGGGCATCCGCTGCACGATCCTCTTAATTCTACAGTTACAATTCCTTCTTTAAATGACCTGTAACTGATAGCACCACCATCCTGCTCAACTGCAGGGCGGACATAGTCATGTAATATCTGCTGGATTTTAATTTCAGTTTCAGAACCTTCAAAATTTGCCAGGGCTTCTTCTTTCTCAACGATGTTAAGTTCAGACTCTACTGCACCCTTTACAAATTCTTTCAGAATTGGTTCAATATCCTGCCAGTCTGCAGTTTCAGATTTAGTTATGGTAACAAAATTGCTCGCAAAAAACACACCGGTAACAAAGTTGAACTTAAAGAGCTCACGCGCAAAATTCGACTTCTCAGCACTTTCCTTATTAGGGAAATCAATGCTGTTATTGGTAAGTAGTTTATTAACCAAAAACTTACGGGTTGCAGGATTTGGAGTAATTTCGGTATATACGTTTGTTGTTGAAGTTGCAGTGCTCATATTCATGAATTTATATACAAATTTACTAATTTTTAAACTCCTGAATAGCCGAATTAAAGTTATGACACATGAATGACTACCTATATTCCAGTATAATTGGAAGGAGAAATTGCCTTTAACTCCTGTTTCACTTCCTCAGATATATCTAGTTTGTCAACAAATTCAGCAATGGTGTTTCTATTGATTTGCTGATTGGTCCTTGTAAGGTCTTTCAGTGCTTCGTATGGGTTTGGATAGGCCTCACGTCTCAGGATGGTTTGTATTGCTTCTGCAACCACTGCCCAGTTTGATTCAAGATCAGCCTGTATACTTTCCTCATTCAGCAATAATTTTTTGAAACCTCTTAGAGTCGATTTGATCGCAATCAGGGTATGTGCAACCGGAACTCCGATGTTCCTGAGTACTGTTGAGTCTGTAAGATCGCGCTGCAATCTTGAAATGGGAAGCTTTGCGGCCAGGTGTTCAAATATAGCATTTGCCAGACCCAGGTTGCCTTCAGAATTCTCAAAGTCAATAGGATTGACCTTATGCGGCATTGCAGATGAACCTACTTCTCCTGCTTTGATTTGCTGCTTGAAGTAATTCATTGAAATATACGACCAGATGTCTCTGTTGAGATCAATCAGGATGTTGTTTATACGTTTCATTGCATCGCAATGAGCCGCAAAATTATCGTAGTGTTCTATTTGAGTGGTATGCTGAGAACGGTTTAATTCCAGACGCTCATTTACGAACCTGTTTGCAAAATCTGTCCAGTTAATTTTCGGGTAGGCTACATGGTGTGCATTAAAGTTCCCGGTTGCACCACCGAATTTAGCCGAAAATGGAATAGATTTCAGTTGTTCAAGCTGGGTTTCAATGCGCTCTACAAAAACTTGCAGCTCCTTCCCCAGTAAAGTGGGAGAAGCCGGCTGTCCATGGGTATGGGCAAGCATTGGAATAGCTGACCATTCAGATACCCTTCCTTTGATGTGGTCTAACAGTTCATTTAATGACGGGAGGTAGGATGAATGGACCGAAAGTTTAAAAGAGTGGGGAATAGCTGTATTATTAATATCCTGTGAAGTCAATCCAAAGTGTATAAATTCTTTGAATTCATTTAATCCCAATTCATTGAACTTATCCTTAATAAAATATTCAACAGCTTTTACATCATGATTGGTTGTCTTTTCGATCAGTTTAACTGCCTCGGCATCAGATTCAGAAAAATTTAAATACACCTTTCTCAATGCTTCAAATTTATCCTTGTCGAAATTTTTTAATTGAGGTAAAGGAATTTCGCATAATGAGATAAAATATTCTACTTCAACATAAACCCTGAATTTTATTAAAGCCGCTTCTGAAAAGTAATTGGATAGTTCATGGGTAGAATTATGATAACGTCCATCGATGGGAGAAATAGCAGATAATGGAGAAAAGTTCATATCGGGATTTTTTGCGAAGTTACGATTTTTATTTATTGTCTAAGGTGAGAGTATGAGGTCTGTGGTCTGGCTTCCGACCTCAGACTTCCGACTTCAGACCTCCGATCTCATTAAATTAAATATTTTTTTTATGGAAACTTTGGAATTATTAAAAGTTTCCATAGTTTTACCGCCGAATTAAAGAAGAGGTGAGAATTGGAAGTAAAAGAGTATATAATTTCTGAGTCAGATAAGCTATTCTGTCAATACGGGCTTAAAAGTGTTACGATGGATGATATTGCCAGGCATCTGGGAATGTCAAAAAAGACCATTTACACTCATTTCTGTGATAAGAATGAGATTGTGAATATCGTAATTGACATGAAATTAAATTGTCAGAAATGTGTGATCAAAGAAAATATTGAGACAGCTGAAAATGCAGTTCATGAAATGTTTTTTGCTGTAACAAATATGAAGGAGCTTTTATCTAACATGAACCCGACGCTTTTTTATGATCTCCAAAAATACCATCCTCAGGCATGGATTTATTTTAAGGAATTTAGAGAAAAGCATCTCTATTCGACTATTCATGACAATTTATTACGTGGAATCAGAGAGGGTTATTACCGGGATGACATTAAACCGGATATTCTAACTCAAATGAGATTGGAACAAATTGACATGATCTTTAATGGAAATTCGACGTATACAAGTGGTAAATATGGACTTGTCCAGGTGATGTCTGAATTGACAGAACATTTTCTGTATGGAATATGCACGCTCAAAGGACATAAATTAATTAATAAGTACAAAGAAATAACCGAAGAAGAATAATACCAGCTATGAATCCGACATGATTAAAATAAATATTAAACACACAGGGCAATTTTTATTTTAATCATCAAAGGTTCCATCTGACAAAAAGTACAATAAAAATAAATAGATGAAATACAAATACCTTACACTAATTATTTGCCTTTTTAGCATTAGTAATGCCAAGGCACAATTGCCTGATACAGTTGCCCATTTTAGTTTGCAGGAGGCTATTGAATATGCGCAAAAAAATCAGAGCGCGATACAGAATGCAAAAATTGATGAGGAAATTGCTGCTAATACTGTCAAGCAGACTATCGGAATTGGTTTACCTCAGTTGAATGGAAGTGTAAACTTTCAGGATTTTATTAAGGTTCCCACCAGTTTATTGCCGGGTGACATCTTCGGACAACCGGGTAAATTATTGCCGGTGCAATTTGGTGTTAAATACCAATCCTCATTTGGACTTGAACTTAATCAATTATTATTTGATGGAACTTATCTCGTTGGTTTACAGGCATCAAAGACCTATAAAGAACTGTCGACTAAGAGCTTAAAGCGTAGCCGTATAGAAACATCCGTTGCGGTCACTAAAGCATATTACTCAGTGCTCGTAAGTAATGAACAGTTGAATCTGCTGGATGCTAACCTGATTCGCTTAAAAAAGTCGCTGGATGATACAAAAGCCCTTTATAAGAATGGTTTTGTAGAAAAAATTGATGTGGATCGGCTTACAGTGCTTAATAACAACCTTGAAACTGAACGGGAAAATGTAGTCAGACTTCTGGAATTGAATGTTAATCTGCTGAAGTTTCAGATGGGAATGAGTATACA
>CAYJAM010000304.1:0-3877 GCA_964367725.1 uncultured Sphingobacterium sp.
TTTTCCTCCAGAATCCTCCTGACATCCCTGTCGATAAGTACTTTATTAACCAAACAATAAATAAGGTATAAGGAACACATTCCCAGCCCAAACCTCCACCAGATTTTCTTTTGCCGGTCGTTCCCAGCCTTTAAAAACAGGAGTGCTAAAAGTGCAATACCAGGCCAGATAGAAAAGAAGGGATCAGCTACATAAATCGCGTTAAAGGATATTCTCATATGGCTAAATGGCTCAAACCATCCAACTCCGTAATTATTAAATGCATCAATATAATCGTGAATAAACACCAGCGAAGTGAAGAACAGAAACCACTTTAATAAGCTGATATTATGGGGACGGTGCCAGCGTTCGGCAAGCAAGGCTAAAATTAGGCCGGATATTAAACAGAAGAGAAATGAATGGGTAAACCCGCGATGAGCCAGTAGATTAGATGCTGTATCCATCCAGAATGAGGCCAGAAAATCAATATCAGGGATACTCTGAGCAAGTGCACCCCAAAGCATAGCCTTCCTCCCTAATTGTTTACCGGCAAAGGCCTCACCCATGCATGCACCGAGAGCAATATGAGTGATCGAATCCATTAATTTGAAACTTTTATGCTTACCGGAGTCCCTCCTTTATTCTTGCTTTCATCAGCAGCTTCCATAAAAGCAATTATTTCTAATGTTTCTTCCGGATTCACTGGCGCTGTTCCTGTTTCAAAAAACATGATAATTTGTTCAAGCAAGGGATCGTAACCTTTAAATTCTCCTAATATAAGATTTGCCTTTTCGCCAAAAACGGTTCCTCCAAAATCGCTTGCAGCGACTTTACCCCCATAATTATAATTGCCATTACGAGTACCCCTAAAACTACCAAGTCTTCCATCTTCCCAAACACCTACTACAACATCAGTGTCTTTGGTATGTATTCTGGTCACCTTTTTACAGCCTGTACCCATTATGGCAAATAATAGTTCCACGCCATGAATACCATACCAAAATAAATCAGGATGTGTCTTTTCTATAATTGCCGGACTGAAAGTTTCGGCACCTAAAACTTTGCCAATTTTCCCGGAATTAATATCAGAAATGCCTGTAATATATCTTAAAGAGGAAGAAGAGAACACGGGAGTTTTGTATTGCTTTGCTGCAGCAAATATTGCTTTTGCATCTACCAGAGATGTAGCAATTGGTTTATCAATAAATACCGGTTTACGTGCTTTTAATACCTGAATAGCCTGGTCGAGGTGTAAACGTCCATCATTGGTTTCCAATAAGACTACATCTACCTTCTTTAACAGATCAGAAATAGACTCAACTATTTCTACCCCCATCTTTTTTACCTCTTCGGTATATCCCGGAATTCGTTCAACACTGGTAATGATGTCATTACTGCCTTTTGGATATGCCGCAACAACTTTATAGCCTTTATAAACTGCAGCAGCATCTGTGGCATTTAATGTTTTGGTAAAGGCTACCGAATGTGAGGTATCTAAGCCAATAATACCGACTCTTTTACCTGTCAGAGGGGCAGATTTACCATAAAGTGAACTTATATTTCCATAGATGCCTAAACCAGTACCAGCCAGAGCAGACATCTTTATAAAATTTCTCCGATTGTAAGTACCCATAAAAATCTATTTTAAGCTTGTTTGTATACTTATGGCTTTAAAGCAAGATAATAAATTATAGTTTATCTCTGTTCTCATAAACTTTCATAATCGCATTGACAACATCATCCATATCCTGAGTGCTGCCCAATAAAGATGCTACTCCTTCCAGAACCACCATTTCTTCATTACAGACCAGATCACAAACTGGCATTTGCATTTCTTCCTTGTAGTGTTTCAGACGGGCAGGTGAATACAATGCTTTGTACTCTCTTAGTCCGATGATTTCGTCCACCCATGGCTCCACATGAAAACCTCTGGCGATGTATGGGCTCAGATTAATCCCTTCTGCTGAAAGAGCTTTCAGAAATTTACTTCTGTCGGCATTGTTAAAATGCTCTTTCCGATAGCTCATTGCATATTTATAATAGCCCGAACTTTCAGTCCCCGGATACTTTTTTTGAGGAACCAATCCTGGAAAACCCTTAAGTTTAGCATCCAGATAAGCTGCATTTGTATTACGTTTTTCAAAACGCTCTCTGGCACCGGCAATCTGCCCCATCAGCACTGCTCCTTCAAATTCATTCATCCGATATTTAGGCCCTATTGTCACATTAAACCCTTTTCGATTGGTGCCATGATTCTGAACAGTAAAACATCTGTCCATCAAAACTTCATCATTTCCGATAATCGCACCACCCTCTCCACAGGAGATCTGCTTGCTGGCCTGGAAACTGAAGCAACCTAAATCACCAATGGTTCCCAATTGCTTACCCTGATATTTTGAAAAGTTTGCCTGACAGGCATCCTCAATTACTTTCAGATTATGTTTTCTGGCAATTGCCATAATACGTTCCATATTGCAGGGCATACCCATAATATGAACCGGAATAATGGCTTTCGTGTTCTTGTTAATTTTCTTTTCTATCTCATCAGGATCCAGTTGAAATGAATCTCTGTCAAGATCTACCAATACTGGTAGGGCACGGCTCGTTAAAATAGCAGAAACCGTCCCGAAATCACTATATGGTGAAGTAATAATCTCATCTCCAGGTCCAAAATCCATAGCCTCAACGGAAGTCGCGAGAGCCTGAGTTCCCGAACCTGTTCCAATACAAAATTGTGTACCCATTAAACGGGCATACTCCTTCTCAAATGTTGCTACGGTTCCTGTTGGCGATTGAATGCGACTCCAAATACCACTTTTGGTTGTTTTCACAACCGATTCAATTAGTTTCTCATCAGCTATCATTGCAGGCCATTTAGGCCAGACCTTTACCCGTACCGGTGTTCCACCATGTATTGCCAGTTTCCCGGCGTTTCGGGAGGTATTTCCAAACGCAGGAATTACGTTGGAAAATGCAGTTGCAACAGTAGTGGCAGTAACTGCATTAATAAAATTCCTTCTGCTTAAGTCATTGAATTTCATAAGATGATGTTTATCCAGATTTCTGGGATGAATTTAAGTCCAAAAGCCCTATTCAATGCAAAAAAGCTATTGAGTTAAAATATATCCTAATATAAAAATAAGCGTGTACGTAACCGAATTTATTTACAAATTTGATGACCAAACAAAAAGGATGAGACCTTATTTGGATTTCCCTGCCAACAATTTATGAATAGCTTTCATTAAGATTCCTTCTGCCTCTGCAGTTACACCCGATGCCTGACCTGTTTCATAACCACCCTGCGAATAAGCTATAGCATTGCCAATATAACCCACACCATAATCCCCATATCCTGCCACTGCCACGAACAGATCAGGTCGTTCAGCTTTAGCAGCAAGCTGGTACTCTACAAAAGGTTCACCCGGAAGATGCAGAATTCTTGCTGTACCAATACTAAGTAATGAAATATCAATCTTTTTACCTGCGTGCAAACGTTTTAGCCAAACCAGTTTAGAAAGATTGTTTGATAAAAATACTGAAGTCTGTGTTTTCATCGCTGCCTCAAGGTTCTCGATGCCTGCAGCAGGCTTTAAGGCGACTGCCTCAGTGCTCCAGTTCACAGAAGCAGCACTTACTGGCTCACGTTTGGTATTATCCCATGCTCTTTTCATCCCGTCTGCCAGCCGCTCTGCAAGGATCAGCCTGTTCTCCTTAGCACCGTCATTGTATTTTCCGGCAGTAAGATTACCTCCGGCTCCATTAAAATGAATGTGCAGAGCATCCGGAACAGCAAGCTGTCGCATAAAACGCGCAATACCAGGAAAATCAGGATTGGAAATACCTGTCCGGTAATAACTTTGAGGATGAGAGGCATAATAACTAAGTACTGCCAATGGTT
>CAYJAM010000305.1:0-3876 GCA_964367725.1 uncultured Sphingobacterium sp.
GCAAACTCGTAGGAATGACCTTCGAAAAAGTAAAAGCCGTTTATGATGAGCAGGGCAAACGCAGTCTTGTTTCATCCGGTGAACCCGAAGTATTTATTGAAGCGGATGATGTACTTGTCGCTGTTGGTCAGCAGAACAGTTTCCCTTGGATTGAAAAAAATAGCGGTGTTGATTTTGATCAATGGGGAATGCCGATTGTTGATGCTTTAACTCATCAGTCAACTAACCAGCGCGTTTTCTTTGGTGGTGATGCGGCTTTTGGACCTAAAAATGTAATCACGGCTGTTGCTCATGGGCATCAGGCAGCTATTTCCATTGATCTGCATTGCAGAGGAGAGGCTTTGACCGATCGTCCGGCACCATTTACCAATTTGGTGAGTAAAAAAATGGGAATCCATGAGTGGAGCTATGATAATGATGTGGTTAATGACCAGCGTTTTATTGTTCCCCAGGCTGAAAAGAAAGCGGCTCTTTCTGATCGCAAACTGGAAGTTGAGCTGGGTTTTGATATTCAGACTGCAATCAAAGAAGCTCATCGCTGCCTGAATTGCGATGTTCAAACTGTATTTGAAAAAGATAAATGTATCGAATGCGATGCATGTGTTGATATTTGTCCGACTTCCTGTATCACATTTACTTTAAATGGAGAAGAAGATGATTTACGGACACGACTCAAAGCTCCGGCTTTAAATATAACTCAGGACCTCTATGTTTCCGATACACTCCCTACCCAAAGGGTGATGGTAAAAGATGAAGACGTTTGCCTGCACTGCGGCTTGTGTGCTGAGCGTTGCCCGACATCTGCATGGGATATGCAGCAATATTTATATAAAGTTACCAAAGCAGGTTAAGAGATGCCTAATTCAAAAGTTAATGATTTTGTCATTCGTTTTGCGAATGTCAATGGTACGGGGTCTGCAAGTGCAAATTATCTGTTTGCAAAAGCTATTTTCCGGATGGGAATCCCCGTAACACCTAAAAATATATTTCCATCAAATATTCAGGGACTACCAACCTGGTATGATGTCAGAGTGAGTGAAAAGGGTTATCTCGGTCGCCGCGAAGGGGTAGATCTAATGGTTTGTGTGAACCCCCAAAGTATGCCTGATGATGTGCTTTCTGTTAAAAGCGGAGGATATTTCATCTATGATTGTACTAAAGCGCTGAATCCGGCATTGATCCGGCCTGATGTGACTTATATCGGACTTCCATTGATGGAAATGTGTCTGCGTGAATTCACAGATCCGCGGCAGCGACAGTTGTTTAAGAATATTATCTATGTGGGGGCACTTTCTGCCTTGCTTGATATCGAATTTTCGGTTCTGGAACAATTACTTGCTGAGCAGTTTGTAGGCAAGGAAAAGCTGGTCGCAATGAATATCAAGGCCCTGAATTTGGGTATTGCCTACATTCACAGCAATTATGCCTATCCCCTGGATATTCGTTTGGAAAGACGTGATCTTGTTGGCGATAAGATTCTGATCGATGGTAATTCCGCCTGCGGACTCGGTGCTGTTTATGGTGGAGCAACGGTTGTGGCCTGGTATCCGATCACGCCATCAACCTCGGTGGTTGAAGCATTCGAAACTTATGCAAAAAAATTAAGGGTCGATAAGGAAACAGGGAAACGCAATTATGCGATTGTGCAGGCAGAAGACGAACTTGCCGCAATCGGGATGGTTATCGGTGCCAACTGGAATGGCGCGCGTTCATTTACGGCTACCAGCGGTCCGGGATTGTCATTGATGAATGAATTCCTCGGACTTGCTTATTTCGCAGAGATTCCAACTTTGCTGATAGATGTTCAGCGTACCGGCCCCTCGACAGGGATGCCAACAAGGACCCAGCAATCGGATATTTTATTGGCGGCCTATGCTTCACATGGCGACACGAAACAAGTTCTGGTATTTCCTTCAACTCCGAAAGAATGTTTCGAAATGACTGCTGAAGCGCTTGATCTGGCAGAATCTTTGCAAACACCAATTATCATGATGACCGACCTTGATCTGGGAATGAACGATCACATGTCTGAACCTTTTCATTGGGATGATACCCGGAAATACAATCGTGGTAAAGTACTTAATGCGAGTCAGTTAGAAGAGTTGCCGCGTTTTGGACGTTATCTGGATGTAGATGGTGACGGAATTACATACCGCACAATTCCTGGAACGCATCCAACCAAAGGATCCTTCTTTACCCGTGGTACTTCGAGGGATGAATATGCAGCCTATACTGAAGATGGACGGGTTTATGCACGCAATATGGACCGCTTGCTGAAGAAATGGGATACTGCAAAAGATATGGTACCGGCTCCCTATCTGTACCAAAAGGAGAAGAAGAGTCCGTATGGATTAATTTTCTTTGGCACCTCTACCTATTCGGCAGAAGAGGCAATGGAAACCATGGCCGCGAGCGGACTTAATTTTGATGCGATGAGGCTGAGGGCATTTCCGTTTAATAAAACGGTGGAAGATTTTATTCATACACATGAAAAGGTATTTATTATTGAGCAGAACCGGGATGGGCAAATGCGCAGTTTGCTAATCAATGAACTCAATGTAGATCCACAGAAAATGATCCCGGTTCTCAATTATGATGGGATGCCAATCACAGCGCATGCTATCATGACGCTTATCAATAAAAATTTATCACCTGCACTTAATGGTGCTACCAGTAAAATATTGTCATGACATATATTCGCCCTAAATTCCGCCATCCCGATCTTCCTAAAAATGATCTGGGATATACTACCAGGGAATATGAAGGTTCGCTTTCAACCTTATGTGCCGGCTGCGGACATGACTCGATCAGCGGAAGTATTCTTCAGGCTTGTTTTGAGTTATCGATTCCACCACACCGGATCGCAAAATTATCAGGTATTGGCTGCTCTTCAAAGACGCCAAATTATTTTCTGGGAAATTCGCATGGATTTAACTCGGTACATGGAAGAATGCCTTCGGTAGCCACCGGCGCCAATATGGCGAATCGTGATCTGATTTATATGGGTGTTTCGGGAGATGGAGATACTGCTTCGATTGGTATGGGGCAGTTTGTGCATGTTATCCGCCGTAACCTGAACATGGTTTATATTGTGATGAATAATGGCTGCTACGGATTGACCAAAGGCCAGGATTCAGCTACAGCAGATGCGGGTTCCAAGAGTAAAGCGGGTTCTGTAAATCCTTTCCAGCCCATTGACCTGGCCGGACTGGCATTAGAGCTCGGGGCTAGCTTTGTTGCCCAAAGTTTTTCGGGAGATAAAGAGCAATTAGTACCACTGATCAAGGCTGCGGTAAGTCACCCGGGATTTGCATTCATCAACGTGATTTCACCATGTGTAACCTTTAATAATAATCCCGGATCAACAAAATCCTACGATTACGTCCGCGAGCATATAGAAGCTACAGGCAAAACTGACCTGGTTCCTGAGAAATCTGAAATTTTGGCTAGTTATGAATCAGGCACCGGGACTGAGGTAATGCTGCATGATGGCACTTTCATCAAATTGGAAAAACTGGCTGCAAACCGAGATCCTTTTAACCGGATGGAGGCAATGAATGCCTTGCGGGATGCACGGAATCGCAATGAAATCCTGACCGGCTTATTGTTTATTGATCCTGAAACTGAAGACCTTCATCATACCATAAACTCAACAGACCAACCTTTAAATACCCTTGAGGAGGCAGATCTCTGTCCGGGCTCTGCAGTTTTGGCTGAGATCAATGATGATTTGAGATAGAATTATATTTCTGCAGGAAATCCTTCATTTTTTATAGATTTGAGGCCTGAACCGGGAAATTAGCTCAGCTGGTTTAGAGCACTACCTCGACAAGGTAGGGGTCGCTGGTTCGAACCCAGTATTTCCCACGGATAAGG
>CAYJAM010000306.1:0-3875 GCA_964367725.1 uncultured Sphingobacterium sp.
AAAACTCTTCCACCATCTTCTTTAAGTCTGCGATCAAGTGCAAGCGTTTGCCGCAAAGCCATATCAAAGTCTTTTTGCTGCACATATTGCCACGCCAGGAACTCAGTTAATACAACATTTTGAGCATCTTTCTGCAAGCGACGTAGGATTGCCGTTTTGAGGAGATCAAAGTCATCCTTACCTTCGAGAATATTACCCAATACATTTTGGGCCTGTTGTAATGCTTCAGGATTTATACTCAAAAGCAATAAATACTCCTGGATAAGCATAACCTTATCCTTTCTGTAACGATATAAACTTAAGAGGTCATAAATAAATGATTTTTCATCGTTTAAGAGTTTTCGGCCATTTAAAAAAGTCTTGATTGAAAAATCATAGGCTTCAGCTCTGTAAAAGGTAATGGCAAGATCTTTTATAGCAAACTCATTGGCCGGGAGATTTTTAATCAGGTTATTATACAATGCAATCGATTTCTCCTGTTCACCGCGTTCCTGAAAAACCCTGCCCAGATCAACCGGATAGTTGAAATTATCAGGATTATTTTTTTGAAGGACACGGGCCAGTTTTTCTGCTTCGTCAAACTTTTTTATTCGGAGCAGGCAGCTGAAGTAAGGGTCATAATAACTTGCATTTTTGGTTCTGTTGAATAGTTTTTCATAGAGTACTGCGGCCTTTTCATAATCGCCAGACTGGAAATATTGCACAGCCATAGCCTCCTCATTACTTAGCTGAGCTCTCAATTCTGAAGTGAAAGTTATAATCAAAAGCAGAAGCAGAAATTTTTTCATCAGATTCGGGTGCTTAGTGTACTTTGCTCAGCCTCAATATAGGAATTTGGAGAGATACCACCTAGTGGTTTGTTCTTAAAGTTCGTTTTCTTCAGGTAATATTTCAGAGAAAAAAGCACTTGTAGTTTAAATGTTACGATTCCATTCAACTACTTAAAAATGTATTTATTAACTTGACTGATTAGTTGAGTAATTAGTCTGTCGCTTTTTGGACAGGCTTAGAAGCCATTATTTTTCAGTTTTGTTGCATGTTTTAATCTTTGCCACGAAAATTGATTTTAATTTAAAATAGAATGCCGGGATTTAAAATATATTTCTTCTTTTTTGTTCTAGCCACTGTGGGGTCCTGCTCCATGGAAAAAGCAACGAAGCGGATACCTATAGAGAATTTTTTCAATGTTCCCATTAATACTTCTTATCTGATCTCACCCGATGGTAAATATATATCCTATCTAAAACCTGATAATAATAGAATTCATATTTATGTAGAAACACTTGATGGAAAAACTACTACTCAGCTAACCTGCGATTCTAACAGGAGTATAGCCAATTATTTCTGGGCAAGTAATAATGAGATTCTATATTTAAAGGGAGCTTCTGAAAATATGGAACCGGGTCTTTTTGCAGTTAATATTGATGGAAATAATAAACGGGAGTTGCTTTCATTCCCAAATACAAAAATCAGACTAATTTCTTCAGGCCCTCTTAGTGATGGACAGGTTCTTGTTTCACTGAACAAACGTGATTCAACCGTTTTTGATGCCTACCGTTTAAATATGCAGACGGGAAGCTTGTCTTTGTTGTTCCAAAACCCAGGTAATATTACTAAGTGGTACTCTGACCCTGCCGGAAAGTTAAGAATGGCGATTGCCAGTGATGGAGTCAATGAAACATTATTATACCGTGATAAGGAGAGCCAGAAATTCAGAAGTGTATTAACGAATAATTTTAAGACTAGTATTTTACCAATTAGTTTCAGTGCCGATAATAGTTGTATTTATGCTTTGTCTAATAAAAATCGGGATAAGATGGCATTGGTGGAGCTGGATTGTGTTACAGGGAAAGAGCACCGTGTTATTTACAGTAATCCTCTGGTTGATGTTTCTGAAGCGATCTACTCAGTAAACAAAGACAAGTTGATCTATGCTGGTTTTGAGACCTGGAAAAAGGAGCGTCATTATCTTGATGATACATTTCAGGCCACTTTTAAGAAACTCGAGAAGTTGTTGCCAAACACTGAAATTGTAATAGCAAGTTCAGATTCCTCAGAAAAGAAATTTATTGTCAGAACTTATACGGACAGAAATCCGGGATCCTTCTACTTGTATTCAATAGATGATGATAAGCTGGTTAAACTGAGTGATGTAAATTCATCCCTGAAAGTAGAAAATATGGCTGAAATGAAACCTATTAGCTATAAAACCAGGGATGGTCTGACTGTTTACGGGTATTTAACCCTTCCCAGAGGGATGCCGTCAAAGAATCTCCCTGTGGTTGTCATGCCTCATGGTGGACCAGATACAAGAAATAGCTGGGGTTATAACTCTGAAGTTCAATTTCTTGCAAGCCGTGGTTATGCAGTTTTCCAGGTTAATTTCAGAGGTTCAAAAGGCTATGGAAAGGATTTCTGGATCGCAGGCTTTAAGGAATGGGGTGCTAAGATGCAGGACGATATAACCGATGGGGTGCATTGGCTGGTTAAACAAAAGATTGCCGATCCAGCAAGAATTGGGATTTTTGGTTTCAGTTTTGGAGGGTTTTCTGCACTTCACGGACTGATGTCGAGCCCTGAACTTTACAGATGCGGAGCATCTTATTCAGGATTCACTAATTTATTCACCTACTTTAAGGATATACCACCTTATTTCAGACCTTATTTGCAGATGTATTACGAAACTGTGGGTAATCCTGAAACTGATGCTGATTATTTCAGAGCCGCCTCGCCTGTTTTTCACACGGATAAAATAAAAGTTCCGGTTTTAATTGCTCAGGGCGGTAGAGATCCCCGGGTTAATATGAATGAAACTCATCAGTTTGTTAAAGAGCTGAAAAAGAAGAAAGTACCAGTTACATATATCTTTAAAGAGGGTGAGGGGCATGTTTTTAGGAACAATGAAAACCGGCTTGAATTTTACAAGAAACTTGAGATATTCCTCGACCAGAATCTAAGCAGGGAATAGCCGGATGCAGGAGTATCAATATATATACCGCAAAAACTTTACGCTGGTTATAATTTTCCTTTTCCTCATCACTTCTGCAATGGCCGGGGCCTTTTTCCTAGCCTATAATCTGACATCAAAATATGTAGAGAATGAATTTGCATCTCAGAAGATTGATGTGCTCGAAGAAACAGTGAAACCTTACAATGATTTCTTCCAAAATAAAATACCTGAGATTTCTTTTTATCAGGGTTATTTGGATTCCGCCCAGACTGCTAAATATATAGATACTATTTTCAGCAAATTTCGCTTTGTTGAACGGGTTATATTTTATGATGCAGAAATAAGTAATCATAAAATCCCGGATGGAATCAGGGTGAAGAATTTCTCAATGGGGCCAAAGTCGGTCTATCAATTTGGCAGGGATATCCCGAAAGATTCAACAGTCCTTTATAAAAAAATTCGTCCCGATTCCATTTTTATATTGAAAACAGGTGATGAATTCAATAAAATGGCAATTAAATTCAGCGGCTTTATTGAGCTGGCTGATACAGCTCAGGCCTTAAATGATGACGACCGATTTAGTGTTTTTTACAGTATCAGGTCAAACAGGATCACCTTTATGAATATTCCCAGGCGGGAGGAAATTAAGGTTTACAAGGATCTGATGTTTAAAAAGGAACAAAGTTCTCCGGTCTATGAAATGGATATGCTTACATTTTATTTAAATCCGCTGAAGCTCGAAATCATAAATTCACACCCTGAATTGTATCAGGATATAAGTATTAAGCCTCTGGTTTACGAATCGCTTGAAAATGAATCGGGTGTTATGGAGAATGATCTGCCCTTATCAGGCCCTTTCTCCGACTATAAATTATACTTCAGCTCAGGCAAGGATTTTTTAAGAAGGGAAGTGAATTCCCGCTTC
>CAYJAM010000307.1:0-3868 GCA_964367725.1 uncultured Sphingobacterium sp.
AGCACAATTTGGAAGTGGTTGTTGATAACACCAACCACAGGTTAATTTTTTCTAATGACCCTGAAGGGGTCAAATGTTTATAGAATTATATTAAAACGGAGATTCCGACCCTGAAGGGGTCGTATGTATTTAAAATTACCACATACGACCCCTTCAGGGTCGGGAAACGGGGGTTTATGGTGTTTCTATAAACATTCGACCCCTTCAGGGTCGAAGACCAAAAACTTTTACCTGACACTAGTAATTTGCCAATTAAACCCCTGGAGCTGGTGCGCGCGTGCCGCGCGTTCCAAGTTTAATAAGTAGCACACGCGACACGCGTGCGCTAGCAAGGGCAGCCCCGAACTGCGCAGACATACCCCCCATCGACAAATCGACAAATTAACTAATTGACAAATACTCAAATCATTTGCTAATTAACTCATTTGCTAATTTGCACATTATACCCCCATCGCATACAAAATAATATTCACCCCAAATTTGGTATTATCCTCAGCGTAAAAGCGCTTATTCCTAAAATCATAATCCCATTCGCAGCCATAATCCTTGTTGCTGTAAAGCACGCCAATGCGACCGTTTATTTCAATAGCTTTCAGGTAGTCATGAACCAGATCATCACCCCAGCCGTTCAGTTCAAAGGAAGTAGTTGGAGGCCCCTTTTCAAATTTGAAAAAGGAGCGGTAGATCTCATGACTATTGGGTATTTTCTTTAAAGCGGCGGGACCGAACAATGAACTCATTTGTGCTTCGAATGATTTTGCAAAAAGGCCGTCTATATCGTGATTACAATCATCCACAAAAACGAAGCCCCCATTCTCTACATATTTCTTAAAATTGGCCCGCTCCTGCTGATTAAACTGAACCAGCTTATGGCCGCTGAGATAAGTGAAGGGATATAAAAACAGCTCACTATCTGCCAGATCCACAACTTTTTCTTCCTGATTTATCGGAATCGTTGTATACTCCACCAGTGAGTTCAACAGATTTGCAGGCATACGCTGATCGGTATCCCAGTTACCTGAGCGATATTTTATTCTTGCAAATGTGAACCTTGAGCTAAACATTCAACTAAATTATTGCTATAATTATTCCGAAAAGAGTTTTCGGGGCTATTTTATGTAAATTAGCTGATATACCGACATAAATTCTCCCCGTTTCAACCAATTTATTTTTAATTTTCCCAATTATTACATTCCGCTAACCAGCAATCATTATTCAGAATTTGGAAATTTCAGAGAACAATATTAAAACAATCCTGGCTAAACTTCCCGGATTAAAAAAAGAGGTTCAAAAAGTAATCGTAGGGCAAGACCAGGTATTGGAGGAACTGATCATTACTTTAATGGCTGGTGGTCACTGCTTATTGGAGGGCGTTCCCGGCCTTGCGAAAACATTGATGGTCAAAACACTTTCGCAGGCGCTTGACCTGTCATTCCGCAGAATACAGTTCACCCCCGATCTGATGCCGACCGATATAATAGGCACCGAGATTCTGGAAGAAGACCATGCCACAGGAAAACGCTTCTTTAAGTTTAACAAAGGTCCCCTGTTCGCAAATATCATTCTTGCCGACGAGATCAACCGGACACCTCCCAAAACACAATCGGCATTGCTTGAAGCCATGCAGGAATTTGAGGTAACCTATGGCGGACAAACCTATCCTCTGGACAGACCTTTTTTCATTTTGGCAACTCAAAATCCTATCGAACAGGCGGGAACATACCCATTGCCTGAGGCACAGTTAGACCGTTTTCTTCTTTTTGTAAAGATCGGTTATCCAACTGAGCAGGAAGAATATGGAATTCTAAGCAGCACAACGGGTTCAAAAACCCAAACAGTAGAACCGGTTTTAACTGGAGAAGAAATTCGTCAGATCCAATCCCTGGTGCGGGATGTGAGTATCAGCGATGACCTGATCAGCTATGTTGGAAAGCTGATTCGTACAAGCCGTCCGGATACAACGACATCAGATTATATTAAAGAATGGGTAAGATGGGGCGCCGGTCCGCGTGCAGGGCAGGCACTGATCCTGACCGCAAAAGCCAGAGCACTTTTAAAAGGTCGTTATGCCGTGATCATGGAAGACCTGCACAGCATGGCCTACCCTGTTTTAAGACATCGTATCCTGGTAAATTTTAAAGCCGAAGCCGAAAACGTGAGTACTGACTTAGTTACTGCCGAGCTGATCAGAACGATCGAAAGACCAAAGATTAGTGTTTAGAGGTTCTAAAATTCTAATGAAATCTCAAATCTCACATCTCATATCTCATATCTAGAATGAGTAAATTATTAGACCCGAAAGTCTTAATGGCTATAAAAGACCTGTCGCTGGCAGCAAAAACTGTTGTCGATGGGTTCATGACGGGGATTAATAAAAGCTCAATTAAAGGTCCCGGACTAGAATTCAGCCAGTACCGAAGCTATCAGCCGGGCGATGACCTGCGCTGGCTCGACTGGAAAATGTACGGACGATCTGACCGCTATTACATACGGGAATCAGAGGTGGAAACCAGTATTTCGGTCAGATTCCTCATTGATGCCAGCGGATCGATGAATCATGAGGACGGAGGGGTCCGAAAGATCGACTATGCCCGCTATCTTGCTGCTTCACTGGCCTACCTGGCAAATTCACAGGGAGATGCCATCGGCCTGTATGTATTCAATGAGGATGGTTTATTTTCACTGGCTTCCCGCCAGGATTTCCAGCACCTTGCCAGACTATTTCATCAGCTTGAGGGGATTAAGGCCGGAGGAAAATTCACCAAAGCAATCCACTATAAAGACATTTATTCCGGTTCCAGAAAAAGGGAATTGCTGGTCTTTATTACGGATTTATACGAACAAAACGGAGAAATATTCCAATTATTAGATACACTTTCGGCATTAAAAAATGAAGTTATTGTTTTCCATCTGATGGGAAAAAATGAACTCGATCTGGATTACAAAGGATACACAGCTGTTGAGGATCTCGAGACCGGTGAGACTGTTAAAATTGACGCAACATCTTCTAAAAATGCCTACCAGGAAAATCTGGAAAAACACCTTTCCCGGTTAAGAATGGATTTGCTCGACAGGCAGATCAGTTACAGACTGATCAGCATAGATCAGCCTCTGGATCAGGCACTTCGTGATTTTTTAAATCAACGCAATAAATTAAGAGCATAAATGTTCCAGCTCCTTAACCCCATATGGCTTTTTGGAATCAGTGGAATAATAATTCCAATTCTGATCCATTTATGGAATGTTAAAAAGGGGAAAACACTAAAAATCGGCAGTGTAAGTCTGCTCGGAGAAAGTTCCAGACTGAATGCCCGCAGTCTGCGCCTACTGGATTTACTTCTTTTACTATTACGTTGCCTTCTGATAATAATAGTTTCCATTTTACTGGCAGAACCTGTTTGGATTAGTTCAAATAGTGTCTCACAGAAAGGGGGCTGGATTCTGATTGAAAAAGATAATTTCAAAGAAACCTATACCAGGTTTCAAAAGGAAATAGACTCACTGGATCAGGCTGGTTTTGATCTCCATTTATTTGAACCGGGATTTAAAGCTGTGGAACTTAATAAACTGAAGGATTCTGAAATTACCAGAGACAGTACTTCCGCTCAGCTTTCCTACTGGTCGCTTCTCAGAATGCTGGATCAGGAAATCCCATCCGGTAAAGAAGTATATCTTTTCACAGCAAACAGGCTTAATCGCTTCAAAGGAGAGCGCCCGGAAATTGTCACAAAACTCAAGTGGAAAATTTATACTCCAAAAGATTCCAATGCAACATGGATAGAAAGTGCCTGGTTTACCAATGACTCCATCAGGGCAGTTATTGCCCAGGCTGAACCAAAAGGCATCAAAAAGATTCCTGTAACTATTG
>CAYJAM010000308.1:0-3859 GCA_964367725.1 uncultured Sphingobacterium sp.
GAAGAATGTCATTTGAATGAATTTTTAGAGGAGCGGGGTATTGAGGTAATCAATTCCGATTTGGGAGAATATATACAACAGATTGATAATGAACCACCCAGTCATATTGTATTGCCTTGTATTCACAAGCGTAAAGAGGAGATTGGAGAACTGTTTCATGAGCATCTTGGGACAGAGAAAGGACTCTCAGATCCTACCTTACTGACCCGCGTAGCACGTAAACACCTTCGCAATGTATTCCTTACCCGACGTGCAGCACTCACCGGTGTGAATTTTGCCGTTGCTGAAACCGGGGAATATGTGGTTTGTACCAATGAAGGAAATGCGGATATGGGTGCGCATCTTTCTGAAGTGCAGATAGCATCTATGGGACTTGAGAAGATCATTCCTGAGCGTAAGCATCTTGGAGTATTTCTGAGATTACTGGCCCGCAGTGCAATCGGACAACCTATAACCATTTATTCAAGTCATTATAAAAAACCTCGTCCGGGGCAGGAGATGCACCTGATTCTGGTTGATAAGGGCAGAAGTAATTTATTGGCCCGTCCTGATTTCAGGGAGTCACTGAAATGCATTAAATGCGGAGGCTGTATGAATACCTGCCCGGTTTACCGTAAAAGTGGTGGTTTAAGCTATCATAATACGATCTCCGGTCCGATAGGGGCAATTCTTGCACCAAATTTGGATATGAAACAACATGCAGATCTGCCCTTTGCCTCAACACTTTGCGGATCATGCTCCAATGTATGCCCTGTTAAAATTCCGATCCATGATCAGCTCTATAAATGGCGTCAGGAGATTGTGAAACAAGGATATTCTGCCAGCCGTAAAACTTTCAGTATGAAGGCGATGGCTTTGACACTTTCTTCTCCCGAAATTTACAAGACAGCCGGAAAAACAGGACGCTGGTTATTGAATAATGCGCCATTTGCTATCAACAATAAGTTTAATCCATGGTATAAGCAGCGCGATATGCCGGATAGCTCGCAGCAATCCTTTGGGGAATGGTATGCAAAGAATGGATCTAAGAAATGATTAATAGAATTTGAATGAGTACCAGAGAAAAAATACTGGCGGCTGTAAAACAGAATCAGCCACCGCTTTCTGCACTTCCGGATATTTCGGTTTTTAAGGTGCATGAAGAAGATGTAGTTAAAAAGTACAGTGAGCTATTTGCGGGTATTGGGGGTTTGCTTGTCTCGGCAGGAAGTCTTGAGAATGTAAAAGACAAGATCAGAAAGGATTTTGATCAAAGCAAACGAATTCTGACTAATCTTCCGGCCTTGAGTGATGTAGCGGAGCTGTCTGATCCTGATGCAGATCCTCATACACTTGAGGACGTTGAATTGGCAATTATTGAAGCACGCCTTGCCGTAGCAGAAAATGGTGCTGTCTGGTTAACAGAGGATGTTATGGGACATCGCGTATTACCATACATTGCCCAGCATCTTGCAGTGATAGTACGCGAAGAAAGCATTGTTTCTACCATGCATGATGCTTATGCAAAAATCGCTTCAGAGGATTATGGATTTGGGGGCTTCATCGGTGGTCCATCTAAAACAGCCGATATTGAGCAGGCTTTGGTGCTTGGTGCTCATGGTCCTTTAAGTATGACCGTTTATCTGATTAAATAATTTACCAGAATACAAATGAAGAACGATTCAATCATCATTCGTGATAATTTAAAAGAGCAGTACAGAGATATTTATACTGATGAAGTTTTGCTGGCTTTAAACACCCTGGCCCATTTCAATAAATCAGTTAAGAATTTGATGAATGAGCGGATAAAACGCCGCAATGATCGTCATAAAAACAGTAAAAGAATTGAATTCTATGATCCGGAAAGTCTGATACCTGGCTCTTCCATAAAGGTGAAAGATGCCCGGGAAGGCAGGTTCGAAGGCTCTGTGATTCCACATGATCTTCAGAGGCAATGGATTCAGGGAACTGGTCCGGCAGCGAAGCCTAATGCAAGTCTTGAAAGCAGTATCAGAAATGCGGCTTATGCGCTTTTATCCGGTGCTGATGGCTGGATGTTTGATGGCGAAGATGCCTTAGGCCAGATCGACAGCATGTCACTGGATAACCAGCGTAACCTGAAGCTTGCAATTGCAAAAGATCCGGTTTTCTTAAAAGTAGCCGAGCAGGTTGCCGCTGAGATGAACCGCTGGGCCGAGGGATTTCTGGGTCAGGAAATTGTTAAGGACTGGAAAAGTCAGCTGGATTTTACAACCAAGATATTCCGTTGTCGTGGACTTCATCTGGACGACAGGCATATTCGTGATGCGGATGGCGTGGCTCTGGCTGCTTCTATTGCTGACCTTTGTTTATATGTGGTCAATAATTACAGACAATTACGGAAATCAGGATCCTCTATTGTCTTGTATCTCCCAAAAATACAGACTGCCGGGGAGGCTGCTTTATGGAATAGCATGCTAAGCGCACTGGAAGACCATTTGGGCCTTGAAAATGGAACAATTAAAGTATATCTGCTGGTTGAGCAGCTTGAAGCTACCTATCAGCTGATGGAAATCAGAGCGGTTCTTGGCAAGCATTTCGTAGGTTATAATACCGGTCGCTGGGATTATATTAACAGCGTTTCTGATGCGATGGCATGGGATAAAGGTTTTATCAATCCAAATATTGAGTCGGTAACCATGACCTATGGTTATATGCGCAATTATGAAGACCGTGTTCGACGTGCGGTAAATACACCGGATATCAATGGTAATTGCGCGATCTGGCAGGGGGGAATGGAACCCAATATCCCGGTAGGATCAGCAGAAGGTGTTGCCGCCAGTATGAAAAAAGCATTGGCAGGGGCAGAACGGGAGCAGCGGGAAGGGGCAAGTGGAAAATGGGTAGCTCACTGGAAAATGGTGAATATTGTGAGGCCTGTATGGGAAAAGATTGGAGAAGCAAATCAGGTTGGACGTCAATTCCCGGCTCTGACTTATTCTCAACAGGATGCCGACGGATTAATTTTACTCGAACCGGCACCGATTACAATCAGGGGAGCAAGAAATCTACTCAGTGTTGCCATTCAGTATGGAAATGCCTTTGCACAGGGTATGCAGGCAGCTGCACTGAAGGCGGCAGACGATTTTGGGAATGATGATATTTTATATCTGATGGAAGATATGGCAACCGGGGAGATCAGATTAAGCATTGTATGGGAATGGGTACATAAGGGAGCCAAATTTACAGAAGATGATTCTGCTACAGGAGTCAGGTCGGGGGATATATTCACAAAAGAGCTGCTCAGAAGGCTGATGGATGAGGAGTATGAGAAATTGCTGAAAGCGAATAATAAGGATGTGTATGATGCTTCAAAAACAACCACCCTGCCAATAGCAAGAGAGATTGCAGAGATCTATGTTTTCAATGAATTTAAAATTCCATGGTTCATTGACCTGCTCAACATCAACCTGAATAACGAGAATTTGCAGGAAGCTAAGAAGAGAATATCAGATTACATCCAGGCCTTTAAAAACGAAGGTAAACGTATTACTGAAAATCCTGATTTTGTAGTATAAGAATAGACCTTTGAATATTTTAGCATAGGGAGATTTTATTTTACTAAATCGAAATAATTCTAATTAATAGTAAATTATGTTTCGTTTTAAAATCTCTTTTGCTCAAGTTCTTTGTTTGCTAAGCTGCTTGATCCTTCTGCCTTTTCGATCCTTTTCCCAAACGAAGAGGCCTAATATAATCTTTATTCTCACGGATGATCAACGTTGGGATGCTCTTCGTTTTGCCGGGAATTCAATTATTGAAACCCCCGAAATGGATGCATTGGCAAGATCTGGGACTTATTTCAGGAATGCCTTTTCAACCACCCCGATTTGTGCGGCAA
>CAYJAM010000309.1:0-3849 GCA_964367725.1 uncultured Sphingobacterium sp.
TTTTTCGACCCCGAAGGGGTCGTATGTTTATAGAAAAGAAATAAAATCTCGTTTCCCGACCCTGAAGGTGGTCGCATGTAACTGATTCTCATATACGACCACCTTCAGGGTCGGGATTTCCGCGTCGATATTATGCTATAAACATTTGACCGCCCAAGGCGGTCATTAGAAGAAATTCAATTTTATTGACCAGGCAATTAATATGTCCTTCCGAAAATTACTTATTCAATATCCCCTTTCTCACCTGTGTTTTCATCAATTCACCATCAGGATCAAGGCTTGTTTTTAATTTTGTGAAGGCAAGTGTCCCTTCAGAAGTGAGGTAACGGACTTTAGGATTCGGGTCATTCATGCATCTGATGATTACAGATGCGATATCTGCAGGCTTCTGAAAGGCTTTTTCCTTAAATTCTTCAGTAAAAGTAGAGCGGTAAGCCATATAATCTTCCATCAAAGGTTTATAGTCATCGTTCAGAATACCACCGGTCGACTCGAAGTATTCAGTCAGGCTATTGCCGAACTCTGTGATTGTGCCTCCCGGCTCAATTAGTGATACATTGATCCCAAAATAGGGTTCCAGGTATGTGGCAAGGCTTTCTGTTAAGCCTTCAAGCGCAAATTTTGCGGCGCAATAAATCTCGTTTACCGGGGAACCTACAATTCCCCCGACCGAAGAAACATTGATGATATGTCCGCTTTTTTGTTTACGCATAAAGGGCATTACGGCTTTGCTGCAGCGGATAGGTCCATAGAAGTTCACATCCATCACCTGCTGAATTTCTTCCATGCTTGCCTGTTCCATTGGCTTGATAAATCCGGCACCTGCATTATTGATCAGTACATCAATCTTTTGTTCAGCCGAAATAATCTCAGCAATGCATGCCGCTATGCTTTTTTCATCCTGAACATCCAGTTGTAAAACCCGGAGTTTAACTTTTCTTTTATCAATTTCCTGATCCAGCAAAGCTCTTTTATTCAGGTTGCGCATTGTTGCATAAACCTGATGACCCTGCTCAGCAAGTTGAACTGCAGTTTCGAGTCCGATGCCGGTTGAAGTTCCGGTAATGAGAATTACTTTTGACATGATGTAATTTTTAGAAAACAGAAGTGGATTAAAAGCAAAAAGCCAAAAGTATTGAACTTCTGGCTTTTAAATTATATCAGGTTTTTAATTAACCCTTTTGATTCATTCTGATGATATTTAAAGCACCACCAGCTTTGAACCACTCAATTTGCTGCTCATTATAGGTATGGTTTACACTGAAAGATTCAGTATTTCCATCTGCATGATGAAGCACAATGCTCAATGGTTTGCCGGGAGTGAAATCATTTAATCCACAGATATCAATGGTATCATCTTCAAGAATGCGATCATAATCATTCACATCTTCGAATGTCAATGCAAGCATTCCTTGTTTCTTGAGGTTGGTTTCGTGAATACGTGCAAACGATTTTACCAGAATGGCACGGACACCAAGATGTCTTGGCTCCATTGCAGCATGTTCACGTGATGATCCTTCTCCATAATTTTCATCTCCAACAACAATGCTACCTACACCAGCTGCCTTGTATGCACGGGCTGTAGCAGGTACTGACCCGTATGCACCATCAAGCTGGTTTTTTACGTTATCTGCTTTTTCGTTGAAGAAATTTGTAGCTCCGATGAGCATATTATTAGAGATATTATCCAGGTGACCACGGAACTTCAACCATGGACCTGCCATAGAAATATGATCAGTAGTACATTTTCCTTTTGCTTTGATCAAAAGTTTTAATCCTGTAATGTCTGTACCTTCCCATGCTTTGAATGGATCAAGCAATTGGAGACGTGCAGAATTAGGATCTACGATCACACTTACTTTAGTTCCGTCTTCAGCCGGAGCCTGATATCCTGCATCTTCTACTGCAAATCCTTTGGTTGGCATTTCAAGACCTTGTGGCTCATCAAGTTTCACCTGTACGCCTTCTGAGTTAGTAAGGGTGTCGGTCAATGGATTGAAAGCTAAATCGCCGGCAATGGTCATTGCAGTAACAATCTCAGGAGATGCTACGAAGGCATGAGTATTTGGGTTTCCGTCGTTACGCGACTTGAAGTTTCTGTTGAATGAAGTAATAATGGAGTTTTTACGGGTAGGGTCTTCACTATGACGTGCCCACTGCCCGATACATGGTCCGCAGGCATTTGCAAGAACCACACCACCCATTTTCTCGAAAGTATTCAGGTAGCCATCACGCTCTACAGTATAACGTACCAGCTCTGAACCAGGTGTAATTGTAAATTCTGCCTTAGCTACCAGTTTCTTATCTACAGCCTGTTGAGCCAGAGATGCTGCTCTTGAGATATCTTCGTAAGAAGAGTTGGTACAAGAACCGATCAAACCAACTTCTAAAGTTTGTGGCCATCCGTTTTCACGTACTGCTTCAGCAAATTTTGATATTGGCCATGCCGCATCAGGTGTAAAAGGACCGTTTATATGAGGTTCAAGTGTTGACAGGTCGATCTCGATCACCTGATCAAAGTAATTCTGAGGATTAGCGTAAACTTCATCATCTCCTGTTAAGTGTTCTTTAACCTGATCAGCAAGTTTTGCAATTTCTTCTCTTTCAGTACCTTTTAAATAGGTTGCAATTTTATCATCGTAACCGAATACTGAAGTGGTTGCACCAATTTCAGCACCCATATTACAGATTGTTCCTTTTCCGGTTGCTGAAAGTGATCTTGCTCCTTCTCCGAAATACTCAACAATATATCCTGTTCCGCCTTTTACAGTCAGGATACCCGCAACTTTAAGAATTACATCTTTTGCAGAAGCCCAACCTGAAAGTTTACCTGTTAGTTTTACACCGATCAGCTTTGGGAACTTTAATTCCCATGCCAGACCTGCCATTACATCACAGGCATCAGCACCACCAACACCAATGGCAATCATTCCTAAACCACCTGCATTTGGTGTATGAGAGTCGGTTCCGATCATCATACCACCCGGGAATGCATAATTTTCTAAAACTACCTGGTGGATAATACCTGCACCCGGTTTCCAGAAACCAATTCCATATTTGTTGGATACAGAAGCGAGGAAATCATAAACTTCTTTATTCTGAGTATTGGCTGTTACCAGATCCTCGTCAGCACCAATTTTCGCCTGAATCAGGTGATCGCAGTGTACGGTTGAAGGTACAGCTACTGTTGGTCTGCCGGCTTGCATAAACTGCAATAATGCCATTTTAGCTGTTGCATCCTGCATCGCAACGCGGTCAGGGGCAAAGTCAACATAAGTGACTCCGCGTTCATGTGCTTCAGTTGCGTCACCATCCCATAAGTGGGCGTATAAAATTTTCTCTGTTAATGTAAGGGGCTTACCAACAACTTTACGCGCTGCCGCAAGACGCGGACCGTAGTTGTCATAAACCTTTTTGATCATGTCTAAATCAAATGCCATCTTATTTGCTTGATTTTAATTTATTTCCAATTCTAATTGCGAGCGAAGTTACATAAAACGACCTTAAAAATGAATAGATATGAGTGTTGAAAACGCAAAAAAATATGTATTATCTGAAAAGTAATACACAATTTCCCGAAAATGAAGGTGGAGAGAAGCTTAGAATAACTGGAGTTCGATACAAGTAAGGGTAAATTAATGTGGTTGGACTATATCAAATAAGGCTCCGGAGCAACATTAATTTGTTTTTTGAAACCAATACATGTGTGCTATAGGCTGGTTCAGTCCTTTCCTCCAGGGGTATTTCCGGCAACAAATCGCATTCCGGATCAAATTACGAATGGCCGGAAGATACCTCCCTCGGCAAGGTTTATTTTACCCGGGTTTGTATTTCATTGGGATGGGCAGC
>CAYJAM010000310.1:0-3838 GCA_964367725.1 uncultured Sphingobacterium sp.
ATAAAACACAGGTATTGGTTTCAAAAATCAAATATTTTCGCTCTAGTGTCTTATCTGACCAGTTATAACCTTATTGTTTATCCTTCCTTAGGTCGAATTCACGATAATATAAATTATATATTACTTCACTTTCGACTCATCCAACTTAAATACCTTTCCAAGGTTTTCGCTTGATTTAGCAGTAACCTGAAGGTCCTTAACAAGTCCTGAATTCAGGTCAATTACCCATCCATGAATCTCCAGATCCTCTCGTTCACGCCAGGCGTTCTGAACGATTGTAGTTTTACATAGGTTGTAAACCTGCTCGATTACATTTAGTTCAACCAGGCGATTCAGCTTGACATTTTCGTCTGTAATTCTATCCAGTTCATTACTATGTAAACGGTAAACATCTTTGATATGCCTGAGCCAGTTATCTATGAGACCAAACTGATTATTACTTAATGCAGCAGCAATTCCCCCGCAACCATAGTGACCGGCAACAATAACATGCTTAACTTTCAACACATTAACAGCATAATCGAGTACACTCAGCATATTCATATCCGAGTGCACACAGACATTCGCTATGTTACGGTGCACAAAAACCTGACCGGGCTTAGTATTGGTAACCTCATTTGCAGGTACGCGGCTATCCGAACACCCTATCCACAAGACATCTGGTTCCTGACCCGCGGCCAGTTTTGCAAAATAATCGGGATCTTTCGCAGTTTCCTGTTCAACCCAATCACGATTACCCTGCAGTAATTCTTCGTAAGCACGTTTTTGTCTTTCGATTTTGTTCTCTGACATCACTTTTGACTGTTCCTTTGTTTTGCGAATATTAGGCATTTTAATTAATCTTTTCTAGTTTATGTATAAATTCTTTCCGCTTCGGGACATCATAATGATCACGGATATTAAGAATTTCAACGATGGTACCTTTTGAGAAGGCATTGTGTTTGAAATTATGAATGATCTCTATAACATCTTTATCTATGAATAATGAATCAGAACCGTCGATGATCACATTCGATTCTTTCGGCAGTTTCAACAAAGTTTGCTGTATTGCAGCTTTATTTAAAAAGGAGACCTCTTGTGCAAGTTTTATCCTGATTACATTCTTTTCTCCATTCTTTTCAATTTTATAGAAATAAGAATTCCTGAGATTGGTTCTAAGGATGTAAAAAATCCCAATCATCATTCCAATAGCTACACCCTTAAGCAGATCAGTGAATACAACAGCAAGGACTGTAGCCACGAAGGGAATAAACTGGTCTCTCCCATTCTTCCACATTTTCTTAAACAAACTCAATTTAGCAAGCTTATAACCCGTAATTAAGAGAATTGCTGCCAGACTGGCTAATGGAATTTTGTTGAGCAAAAATGGAATAAAGAGCAATGAAAGGAGTAACCAAAAACCATGATAGATAGCCCCCATCTTTGTCTTACCTCCTGAATTCACATTCACAGAAGAACGCACAATAACCGAAGTCATTGGTAAGCCACCAAGCATACCGCTGGCCATATTACCTACCCCCTGAGCTACCAATTCTCTGTTTGTAGGAGAAACTCTTTTGTATGGATCCATTTTATCAACGGCTTCAATACTTAAGAGCGTTTCAATACTGGCAACAATAGCAATTGTTACTGCCACAGTCCATACTTCCTTATTTCCAATCTGAGCAAAATCAGGAAATACAAACAAAGCCATAAACTCATTATAAGAATTAACTACCGGGATGGTAACCAATTGCTCAGGACTAAGTGCAAGAGGTGTATTCTGGAAAACCATACTGAGTACAATTCCAAGGATCACAACCAAAATAGCTGCAGGAATTGCACTCAATTTTTTGATTCCCGGCCAGTAGATCATGATAAGTAAGGACAGAACACTGATGATTACAGCACCATAACTTATCATATCAAGCGAGGAAAGCAGGGCTGAAAATGTATTTTCATGATTAAGCTGGGAGAAGCTTTCATCACCTTCAAAATCTGAATCAAAACCCACAGCATGGGGAATCTGCTTCAATATGAGTATCACACCAATAGCAGCCAGCATACCTTCTATAACAGAAGAAGGAAAATAATTCGCTATAATTCCTGCCTTTAATATCCCAAGAAAAATCTGAAGTACACCCGCCAGTACAACTGCAAGCAAAAATGTTTCATAACTGCCAAGTGATGCAATTGCACCAAAGACAATTACTGTTAAACCCGCAGCTGGCCCACTAACACTTAGCTGTGATCCGCTGATAGACGCTACAACGATACCACCAATAACACCTGTTAAAATACCGGCAAACAGCGGAGCCCCCGAGGCCAGAGCAATTCCAAGACATAACGGCAAGGCTACCAGGAATACCACAATACTGGCAGGTAAATCTTTTTTGACCGTGCCCGCAGAGAAGTACTGACCAATATTAAACATTGAATTTTTCTTTTCCATTAAAACTTATTTTGAGTTATTGAATTTTATTGTTTTTATAGGTTGCCCTGTGTTTAAGGACAGCCTTTAGCCTGGTTAAACCTGTATTTAAAATTTTGCATGTATTACCTAAAGTGTCTGATGTTCCATCTCAATTACCGAGTGCTCTAAATCAAACGTCTCCTCGAAAAATTCAAGTACCAGGCGTGGTATTAGTAACTCTCTTGATTGTTCTTTATGATGTCTCATTTGTTAAATTTCTGCATATGAATTAATTGTTAAACTCTACCATAAGGTATAGCAGTTGGCTGGTTTTAACGCTTTAGAAGACGATTGAAAAAATTCAGGAAAATCAATTTTTAAATCAATAGCTAATTGCCAGAATCAAAAAATGAAATAACAGGGAATTAAAAAAATCAAAAAAGATGAAAAAGGGTGATTTAGCGTTAAACCAGATTTAACAATTTGGAGGGGGTGTGGGAACCGAAGGGAAAAATGATTCTACTAAAAATTGGCTCCTTGCACTATATTTTTTCAAGGCAACACAAGTCTGAGGGCTGGTAAGGTTGAATTTGTATATACCGCTTAACCATTCCCCTTTGTTTAATGATTCCTTTGCCTGATCAAGGCTCTTGGATGCATTAGTTTCAATCTCAATCTGCATGATTACAGCGTTTACAATTCTGTTATCAATATGGTCGGCGATTAATGGTGCGATGGAAATAACCATCTTTGCAAAGAAGATGAATAAAAAGACGAAGCTGAAAAGTTTTTTAGCGAATTCCTTTTTCATTCAACTAAAACATCAGATGTGTATGCTTTCAATATCACGACACAAAGCTAACACAAACAATCACCAATGAACTAAAAATCAAAAAAATTATGAAATCGTTACATAAAATCGATTTCCAGGAGAACCCCTTAGATACCTAGTTCAAATTGGGTTAAAACGCCCCATTTATTTCCGGGATGCCTTAGTGAATAGTTTCCATCAGTAGCCATGTAATTGAGATTCAGCTGCATCTTAACCCTATGCTTATTAAAATACTTTGTCGCACCCATCTCCAGTATATTTTTTTTGTCCTCCTGAGCCAGAATCTTAACTGAAGGACTAAGTCGCGAGTATCTAAATGCAAATTCCAAATTAGACGGAAAGACATAGGAGGCCTGATGGTTAATTCCATTTCCTGTAAAAGCGTACCTCAGGCTTCCAGATGTGTTAAAAGTTAAAGGATTATCAACATGCCTTTTAATATATTCTACTGAATAAGCCCAGCCTCTGTACTTCCCAATCGCATCAATCATCCAGGTTGCCATATCAACAGAATTGTATAGTTCCTTCCCTAATTGTCCACCAGTCCTGTTAGTCTTCTTATTCATGCTGTATCCTGCTGCAATAGAGATTTTTGGTTTAGGTTCCCGTTCAAG
>CAYJAM010000311.1:0-3837 GCA_964367725.1 uncultured Sphingobacterium sp.
ACACTGGTCAGAATAGGCAAAAAAGAAATGCATGTGGAGGATATTCACGCTATTATTGAAAGCAAGGATCGCTCAAATGCCGGTGAATCAGTGCCGGCTTGTGGATTATTCCTGACGGAAGTCAAGTATCCCTATATTCAGGATGAAATTTAAATGCCGGTTTTAGTTTAAAAATTAAATGATCGAAAATACAAATGGCTAAGGTTAGCGGTAATGCAGTAGATATTAACCTGTTGAGAAGGGTATTCCGATACGTTACTCCATATCGCCGTATATTTATCTGGTCAATAGTATTAACTGTATTGCTTGCCATTCTGGCTCCGCTTCGCCCATGGCTTATTCAATTCACGCTCGACAGATATATTCTTTTAAATGACCATACAGGACTAATTGATATGAGCCTGCTGATGGTAGGTCTCTTATTGATCCAGACTGTCGTTCAATATTTTCATACCTTCTACACAAATATTTTAGGGCAATCGGTAATTAAGGATCTGCGGGTTAAAGTATTCAATCATATCAGTAGCCTGAGACTTAAATATTTTGACCGTACACCCATTGGTCAGTTGATTACCAGAACAGTATCAGATCTTGAAACCATTGCAGACATATTTTCTGAGGGGCTTATTGTGATAGTTGGGGATATTCTGCAGGTAGTTGCCATCATTGCTGTGATGCTTTATGTCGACTGGGAACTGACCCTGGTGGTTTTGATTCCAATGCCATTGCTGATTATGGCTTCCCTTGTTTTTAAGGAAGCGATTAAATCAGCTTTTCAGGATGTGAGAACCCAGGTGGCTAATCTGAATACCTTTTTACAGGAACATATAACAGGAATCAGAATCATTCAATATTTTGCCCGGGAAGATCAGGAAATGAAGAAATTCAAGCAGATCAATTCTATGCACCGTGATGCACACATCCGCTCAAACTGGTACTATTCCATTTTCTTTCCGGTAGTCGAGATTATTTCTGCAGTTTCAATTGGACTTCTGGTGTGGTATGGATCGAAATCGATTCTTTCAGATGAGATCAGTCCGGGGGTTGTTGTTTCTTTCATCATGTATATCAACATGCTTTTCAGACCAATCCGCGAACTTGCTGACAAGTTCAATACCCTTCAAATGGGTATGGTAGGTGCTGAGCGTATTTTCAATGTGCTGGATACAGATGAGAAAACAGAAGACAGGGGAACATTGCATCCTGAAAAATTGAAAGGGGATATTGAATTTAAAAACGTTTGGTTTGCCTATAATGATGAGAATTGGGTATTAAGAGACATTTCCTTCCATGTTAAACCGGGAGAAACTCTGGCATTGGTAGGGGCAACCGGAGCCGGAAAATCCTCAGTTATCAATATTTTGAATCGTTTTTACGAGATTAACAAGGGAAGTATTCTGGTCGATGGAAATGATATCCGGGACTATAAGTTAAGTTATCTGAGGTCCCATATTGCCACTGTTTTGCAGGATGTATTCCTTTTCTCAGATTCAATTGCCAATAACATTAATCTGAGTAATATGGAGATTGGCAGAGAGAAGCTCATCAAGGCGGCAAAGGAGGTTGGTGCCTATGATTTCATTATGAGACTTCCCGGAGGCTTTGATTATGATGTGATGGAGCGGGGAGCAACCTTGTCTGCAGGACAGGCTCAGCTGATTTCGTTTATCCGGGCCATGGTATATGATCCTCAGATTTTGGTGCTGGATGAAGCCACAGCCTCAGTTGATACCGAAACAGAGGAACTCATTCAGCATGCAATCAATAAACTAATGGAGGGCAGGACCTCTATCGTGATTGCCCACCGGCTTTCAACCATACAGAATGCCGACCGGATCATAGTTCTGGATCATGGTGAAATTAAGGAGATGGGTTCCCATCAGCAGCTTTTAAAATTAAATGGCTTTTACCGGAAGTTATATGACCTTCAGTTTAATTCAGAAGGCATAGCAAAACCTTAATTTTTAGGTTTTTGGTGCCGAAAAATAAATTACCTTCGGTATATAAGTTTTTGTTCAGGATTTTATGAAGAGAGTTGTTTCTCATCTTACTTTTCAGGTGCTTGTTGCAATCGTAATCGGCGTTCTCGTCGGTATGAATTTTCCGGCATTTGCACCTACAGCCAAACTGATCAGTCAGACCTTCATCAATATGATCAGCATGCTGATCGCACCGATCATATTTTTTACCATTGTACTTGGAATTGCTCAAATGGGCGATATGAAAAAGGTTGGAAGGGTAGGTGGTAAGGCTCTGCTTTATTTCGAACTGATTACTACCCTTGCAATCATAATAGGTTTGCTGGTTGCCAATATATTTCAGCCCGGCAAAGGAGTTGACGTAGCTGCCACTCATGCCGACCCTTCAAAAATACAGACTTATCAGGAATCAGCATCTGAAATGAACTGGCTGGAATTCTTCGCTCATATCGTACCTAAAAATATATTTGAATCCTTTGCCAAAGGCGATATTCTTCAGATTCTGTTCTTTGCAGTACTTTTTGGTTTTGCGCTGAGCCGTATGGGGTCAACTGGCAGTTCCCTGATCGTTACATTCGAAAAATTATCGCAGGTGATATTCAATATCATGAAGATGATCATGAAGCTGGCTCCATTTGGTGCATTTGGGGGCATGGCCTTTACGATTGGCACTTATGGTTTATCAACACTTTATCCGCTCGGAAAGCTGATGATCGCTGTATATATGACCATGGCGCTGTTCATATTTGTCGTTCTGAACCTGATCTGCTATTTGTACAAATTCAGTCTGTGGCAGTTTTTAAAATTCATCAGGCAGGAGATCGTAATCGTTTTGGGTACTTCATCTTCCGAATCTGTATTGCCCAGTATGATGTTAAAACTCGAAAAATTTGGTTGTTCTAAATCGGTTGTCGGACTTGTAGTTCCCACAGGATATTCATTTAATCTGGATGGGACATCCATTTATCTCTCCATGTCGGTAATCTTTTTATCGCAGGTTTTTAATATTGACCTGAGTTTGGGCCAGCAGATAACCATCATTGGAGTATTAATGGTCACTTCAAAAGGAGCAGCAGGAGTGACAGGAAGTGGCTTTATAGTGTTGGCATCTACACTTACGGCCTTAAAGGTTGTGCCTATTGAGAGTATTGCCATTTTATTAGGGGTCGATCGCTTCATGTCTGAGGCCCGTGCCATTACCAATCTGATCGGTAATGGAGTCGCCTCAGTGGTGATTGCAAAAAGCGAAAAGGAATTTGATCAGAAGGCTTATAACCGGGCAATTAATCCCAAAACTGCTGAGGATGTGATCAAGACTTCTTATGAATAAAAATTACAATTCTTTTTCCTTTACTTTTTGACATTCTGAGCGATTCTCTTAGCTTTGCTGTACTAAAAAATATTCAATGAGTGTACTGGTTAATAAAGATTCAAAAGTAATAGTTCAGGGCTTTACAGGCAATGAGGGAACATATCATGCTTCCCAGATGATAGAGTATGGAACACAGGTTGTAGGTGGTGTAACTCCGGGAAAAGGAGGACAAAGTCATCTTGACCGACCGGTTTTCAATACGGTTAAGGATGCGGTTGATAAAACAGGCGCCGATGTATCCAATAATTATGTGCCGCCTGCTTTTGCTGCTGATGCGATCATGGAAGCTGCTGAGGCAGGTATTAAAGTTATTGTATGTATTACCGAAGGTATCCCAACAAAGGATATGATTCTGGTGAAAGAATATATTGCAGATAAGGATTGCCGTTTGATCGGTCCGAATTGCCCGGGTATTATCACTGCTGATGAAGCTAAAATTGGTATTATGCCAGGATTTATCTTCAAAAAAGGTGGTGTAGGTATCGT